>JBDTEK010000336.1:0-3802 GCA_039922575.1 Ginsengibacter sp. | reverse complement strand
AGCATCTTCAATTTTTTTGCTGAATTTATCTTGCATGGCTTAATAGTGTTATTCTGTTTGTAATCATTGAATATTTAGACGTCTATCCTTTTAAAAACCTGTGGCTCCTATTTCAATCCGTTTTTTTCAAAATCATCCTATCAACTGCGCCCTTGACGTTTCAAATAAAACCGGCTTTTCTTTTCTTTTACTTACTACGACCGGCTTTGGATATAATATTCTTTTAGATTTTTTCTCAAATTTTGTTTTGCTCTTTGCAAAAGCGCATCCACTGCTGAATTGCTGAGCCTCATTATTTTTCCAATTTCCAGGTAGCTTAAACCCTCTGTTTTATTCAATACAAATGCTGTCTTTTGATTGGCAGGCAGTTTCCCAATCGCTTTAAAAAGAACCGCCGCGTTTTCTTTATTTTCCATCTTTACACCGGGATGAAAAAAATCCGGTGGATCTATCGCGGGGCCATCATTTTTGCCATACAAACTCTGAATAAATGCAAAACGCTTTTTCCTTTTTTTCTTTCTGATATGGTCCAATGCTTTTGAAACTGTAATGCGGTATATCCACGTAGATAATTTTGATTCTTCTTTGAATGATCCAATAGATTCATATACCTGTACAAAAACTTCCTGGGCCGTATCTTCAGCGTCTTCAACGTTTTGTAAAATTCCAAGCGCTGTGTTGTAAACCATATCCTGCCAGGTTTCTACAAGTTCCTTAAAAGCTTCCCTGTCTTTTTTTTTCAGTAAATGAATCAATTCACCTTCGTTCAAAACAAAATATTTAACTGCTAAAGAGAAGGGCCGTTATGTCCGCCAAATGCATGGCCACCAGGACCGCCAAAGGGTGAGCGCTCTCTCTCTTCATTATTATTACCAGCCTTTGCTTTTCCAAAGGTCTTCAATTTGTAAGTAAATGTCAGCATAAAATATTGTTGTAATACCTGGTTCTGCACATCCTGAATATATGAATCAGTTACATTCCGGGTGATACTACGGTTTTGTTTCAAAAGATCAAACACAGAAAGTTTCAGTTCGCCCTTTTCATCTTTTAAAAATTTTTGCCCGACAGCCATATTCCACAACCAGAAATTCTGATTTAAGCCTGCAGACAACCCTTTATAAGTCTGATTAGACAAATCATTTTGAAAAAATAATCCTTTTTTGGTGAGAAGATTGGCGGTAATTCCTGCAGTGGAGGTAAAATAATTATTATTCAGTGAAGGTTGAATGGTATTTTTTACTGTGTTAATATTAGCAGCATAGGATAATGTGAAATCAATATATTCACTGATATTACTTCCTAAAACGGCACCCAGGTTATAATTATAGGTGTTGGAAATATTTTCAATATTATTAATCAATCCCGGCAGTTTCGCATAGCTGACTCCCGCGTTCCAGTTCAGGTTTGATTTCAAAAAGTGTATTGGCATTCCAAAAGTAAAAAAAGATCTTGCGCTGATGTAACCGTTCAGGTTTACCGGTTTGGAAATTTGCGATCCCTTGAAGAGCGTGATGGTATTGGACAATACTGAATCTTTTGATGCTGTATAAGTTGCATTGGCCACATAATCATTTATAGTTTGAAAAAATATATTGGCAAAAAGACTTTGACTTTTGGCACTATTAGTATAGGTATATCTTGTAATAAAGTTGTTGGTATATTGTTGTTGCAAATCAGGATTACCGGTTGAATAGAAAAACTGGTTTGAATTATTAATTACGTTTTGCAATTGAGTAACCGATGGAGGGCTTACAGATGAGCGGTAAATAATTCTAAGATTACTCTTTGTTGAAAGTTTCAGCCTGGCAAATGCATTTCCAAGAATGTTACTGTATGTATTATCTATCTGGCTTATTTGCGGAAATACCTGGTTGCTTTTCAATTCGCTGTACTGATAAGAAAGCCCCGCAGAAATCATGTTATTCCTATCACCAAGCCGGTAAGTAATTCCCGTATTTTGAGTATTATAAGTATTATCAAATACATTACTTAAACTGGTGTCTATCACTGAATACTTTGAAGAGTTGTCATCAAAATTATATGTTCTCTGATCAGCATTGTTTGTTTGAAAAGCCGGATTATAATTCAATTGCATCTGCGCTTTTTTTCCAACCGGTTCTGTATAAACTAAATTGAAACTATACTGATCATTGTTACTTTTCCGGTTAGAAAGTTGCTGTATAGAATCAGTGATGGCAACCGATTTGAAATATTGATTTACAGCAGTTAAATAATTTTGCCCGTTTTTATCGTTTAAGGTAGAATAGATTCCCAAAGAAATGCTGCGCCCTCTTTTAAGAAAAGCGTGACGGTATAATATTCCGTTACTTAAACTGTAACCCTTATTATTACTGCTCAGGTCATTTTCAGTCTGACTCGACAAAAGTTGTTTTTGCTGATCCAGGTAATTAATTCCTTTTACATAATTGATCGAATTATTATTTTGAAAATTCAGATTCGATGTTATCAGAATGGTGTTGCTGGAATCAATTTTATAATTGAGCCTGAAATTCACTCTGTTATTGTAATTTTTATTATCAGAAAGTGTGTTTTCATCATAATAGGTACTGCTGTCTTTGGTAATTATATTTTGCTGGTTAATTGTTTGATTGTTGGACGTGTTGCTATTATTGAAAAAATAGCTTCCGGTTACATCAATTTTCTTTCCCCAGGCATCACTGTAATTTACTCCAAAAGCATTCGTTTTAGCAATACCACTTTGCTGGCCAACAGTAAAATTATTGCCACCACCCCTAAAGTTTCCCCCACCGCCTCCACCGCGTTGGCCGCCTCCGCCACGATTACCGGTACTGGTAACACCCAGCAGATCCTGGGAAGAAAAATTTTGTTGGTTTACATTATTAAGCAGCCCAACAAGAGAAATCCTACGGTCATTATTAAAAAAACTTACGTTGCCACCCGCACTATATTTGCCATCAGTTCCGTATCCAGCAAATACTCTCCCAAAATTTCCCTGCCGCATATCTTTTTTTGTAACGATATTAATTGATTTGTTAGTATTGCCATCATCGAAACCCGTAAGTTGCGCCTGGTCGCTCAATTTGTCAAATACTTGTATTTTATCAATCACTTCAGCGGGAAGGTTTCTTAAAGTAGCGGTGGCATCATCGCCAAAAAAATCCCGCCCATCCACAGTTACTTTTTTCACCGTTTCACCCTGGGCAGTTACCGTTCCGGATTTATCAACCGTTATTCCCGGCATTTTCTTTATAATATCTTCTGAGGTTGCATCCGGATTTACTTTAAATTGGCTGGCAGAATATTCAAGCGTATCATTTTTTTGCCTCACCGGTGGGTTATTATTAATAACAACAGTAGCAAGCGTTTCAGCATTTTTTGAAATCGGTATATTTCCCAAATTTACATTCTTACCTGCTACTGAAACATCTTTTTTAAAAATTGTATAACCAACAGATGTCACTGATAATATGTAATTACCATTAGGCACGTTATTGAATACAAATGCACCTTTCGTATTACTTACCGTCACAAAAGAAGTTTCAGTAGAATCACTTTTTAAAAGCTTAATAGTAGCATTTACCATAGGGGACTTTTCACCAGCATCCTGCAAAGATCCTGAGAGGGACTGTGCATTGATACCTGTATAAATAAAAATACTTAATAGAAAAAAAGTAAAAAACTGCTTCATAATATCGGTTAAGTGGGAATAAGACGACGATAAGATAAAAAACCTGCGGAACTGAGATTAAAAAATTGTAGGATCGTGCCATGGCGCCTTCATTAGTAAGTAGGATCATTGTTTTATTCACGCCTTGAAAGA
>JBDTEK010000335.1:0-5156 GCA_039922575.1 Ginsengibacter sp. | reverse complement strand
TAAAGCTTGAAATTGCAGGAGCAAAAATATCTACTCTGTCCTGGTGCCCTTTGAGCCATGTTTTAAAGTCACCTACTTTGTGACGGGCTACGATTGTTGGCATAATTTTGTGTTTTAAATTTTTTCTCACATTGATGGCCTGCCGAAAGGCAGATAAGAAACGCCTCCGCAAAAAAATGCCTGTGCGGAACAAGCCCGTTTTTTAAAGTGATGGCTAAACTTCACTTTTATTTTCCCGGTGTACGATAATTAACAGAAATGTCTTTTGCTTTATCAATTTCTTCGGGCTCCACTAAAACCGTATTCGAAATAGTCACCAGCCCCGAAGAATTTATAGTTAGTGCAATAGCGGCTGCTGTTGCTGAATCTGGCAATGCACATATTGTATATACATCGTGTTCGCCAAATGAATAATAAAAAACTTCCATTTTGCCGCCCAGGTCTTTCACCATTTTTTCTATGGCTCGTTTTCTGCTTGTGCCACCTGATTTAAGCAGCCCTTTTACACCTTCTGAAGTGTAAGACGCTTTGATTAAAAACTTTGTCATTTTTTTAAATTTTATTTTTCTTACTCGTTAGGCTTTTTGGAAACGCCTCCGCAAATAATGCCTGTGCGGAACAAGCCCGTTTTTTTAAGTGATGGCCGGACTTCACTTTTATTTTGTAGTAATAAAACTTTATTACCTTAGTTCGTGTCCTAACGAACCATTTTAAAATTGTTATGTTTTGTTTTGTGAGGACACGAACCAAGCGTTGAATATTTATTTTTATTCTTTCACCATCTTTGAAAAATCACCGTAAAGTCCTTCTCTCACAATCTTGCCATTGTTATTAAATTCATCAAACTGTACATAATCTATAGTGATTTCTTCGCCGGTTTTTTTTGATTTTCCTGACCATTTCCACCATGACTGAACATATTTTTGATCTTTATCTATATAATGTAAATAATCAGGGTAACCAACTACAGTCACTTTGATATCGTCATAATAATCAAAATCTGCATCCCACATTTTAATGGCATCTGCTATACCAATTGATTTTGGCATGCCCGAAGCCCAAAACCGGGCCGTATCCGCATAGATTTGCTTATTAGCCGCATCATCTTTTGCCAGATATGCTTTCACGGCCTGATTGACCACCTCTATATAAGGATGTTTAATGTAGATGGTACCGTTTTTTTCTTCTTTTTGACAATAAGCAGTTATTCCAAAAAGGAACAAAGCTGCTGTGATAAGAATTTTTTTCATTTGTTTTTATTTTTTTTGTTCCTACTCGTTAGGCTTTTCGGAAAACACCTCCGCAAATAATACCTGTGCGGAACAAGCCCGTTTTTTAAAGTGATGGCTGGACTTCACTTTTTCCAGTGGTTCGTGTCTTCACAACCATTTAATTTTTGTACCTCGTTTCGTAACACGAACCACGTCCAGTGCTTGTGGTTGAATACACTGTTTTAAAATTTAAAAGAATATTAATTGGACAGATCTACATTTAAGGTGTATATGTATGACCAAATTTTATCAATCGAACTCAAAGCTTTTGCCCTGAGCGCATCAGTCGCTTTCTTACCGTTTACTTTTTCATATACTTTCCAGATGCTATCTTCATCCTTATCCAAACTGGCAAAGCCGTTGTATGGTTCAGTTATAAAATAATCAGGTGTTTCGGGTGCGCCACCCATAACACGATACCAATACCCGCGATTTTTTCCTTCAGTAGTTTTGATTGCCGATGAGATACCTTTAATAACATCAATAAAATTTGTTGAATTTTTGATCTTAAAAAAGGTAACCCAAATGAGTTTTGTACTATCCATAAGCGATCTGCTAAATTCGGGCATGCTTTGCGCTATGGTATACTCAATGCTTTCTACATTTGGCATGATAAAGTCGGTTACGGTCTTCATGCATGCATCTCCCGCTGCATCTTTTTTATCCATGTCGGCCCATTTAGCCATATTACCGGTAAGTACATAAACATTGCCTTTGCCCTGAACGCGATGCCAAATGTTCCAATGGTCAGTTCCTTTATTTTTCAGATAACATTCTTTATAGAGTTTAACTCCTTGAATGAACTGGGCATCATGCCCTGGTTTTACGGAAATTTCAGAAATGTTCAATAGCGTACTTTTGTTTTCTTGTGCTGTGGTTACTACCGGTAATAAAAGCAGGCAAAAGATGAGATTTTTTACAATTTTCATGATGTTTTTTGTTTTTAAATTTTGAATATTTAATTTGGTTGTTCTCTGTTTATTTTACCGTGGTTCCCCATACCTACCAGGTCTTCATAAACCATTTTTTATGTTTTATTCCCTTAAAGACATGAACCGTAGTCTTCCCATTTTAACAGTAAACCACAAAAAGTTTTCCTTTTCATTTTTGTTGTTTCGGCCTTTCTACACGAAGTGATTCAGCGTTTCTTTGCTGCTATAAAATCAGTCCCTAAATCTTTTTTGCCAATGCGCTATCATAAACTATCATTCTTCGCCCGGGAAAGTATTCCGGTTACTTCATAGCTAAGACTGGTCAGTTGCATGGATATTTTTACGCAACTGGTCATTTCACCTTCCATCACCAATATTTTAAACAAAGTATCCATGCCTGAGTTTTTATTTTTTCACATGCTATAAGTAAATTTGTTGCACACTCCCCCATTGAAAAGCATTCGCTTTTCAATGCAAATTATTTTACATAACAATTAGTTTAGGAGATCAATATCCCTTTCAGGCGATAAATTTTGAGGTAATGCTTGTAGTTTTTTAAAAGCAATGCGTCAGCATTCTTTTACAAATTTTTTTCGCGGATTTTGGATAGAATTATCGTTTTAATGAACTACAACAAATATGAAATAATTGAGAAAGTTAATTATATTTTTTTAATGTAGAAATTTTTTATTTGTAATGCCCATTTGAATTGCCAACACGGAGAATGTGGTTTTTTCTTCTTTTCCTTATTAATTCATTTGGGCACTTTATAGTAGTCTGTACATTTGCAGGTAATTATTCATGCCGAAGAAAAACCTGCTGTACTGTATTACCGGTGGCATTTTCCACTGCCATTCCGTAGTTTTGTTTATCGGTATTATATTTGCATTCAACCCTCAAAAAATAAAATGAAAACAATAGTCCTTGCCTTCATTGCCACCACCCTCTTTTGTGTTTCCTGCAAAAAAAATGATAATTCAAATCCAGCTCCAACTTCACCGGATACTTATATAAATACTAATGCCGGAAGTTCCTGGAACTACCATGAAACAAACGCCTCAAGCGGAACGCCGCAGAATTCCGATTATACCATTACTTCTTCTTCTAAGGATACTACCATCAGCACCAGAAGTTACCATGTTTACAATTATTCTTACGGCGGTAGCGAATACCTGAATATTTCCGGGCACGATTATTATCAATACGACTCTATTCCCGGAGCTGCCGGTAAAGTATTCGAAAGGCTATATTTGAAGGATGATGCGGCTGTAGGAATCTCCTGGAGTCAGAATATTTCAATAACATTACCAGGGATACCCTTATCTGTACCGGTTACCATTACAAATAATATAGCAGAAAAAGGGATTTCAAGAATAGTAAATGGAACTACTTATAATAACGTAATTCATGTATCTACAAATCTTTCTTCTTCTGCTATTCCAGGTGGGCTTACTTCTTCTATTGATAGTTATTATGCCAAAAATTATGGTTTGATAGAAAACACTTCAATTGTTTCTCTGAATTTTGGGGGAATAACAGAAAACATCAATATTGCAACAAAACTGAATTCAGCAAATTTAAAATAGATCAGATCGCTTTATCTGTTAAATGAACCTTGGTCATTGCCAGATAATGATTTTGTAATTGATGAAGGTAAATGGGTTCTGCAATAATTCTTTTTTCTTCGCGGTACCATATTTCATAATTTGAAAAATTATCCTGGCTGGGAGTTTGAATACGAAAGGCTCCTTTCATATATTTTACAGAACCATCGTCATTCACTTTCTTCTGAAACTTTAATTTAAACAACTGTTCTTCATCTACAGGAATCGGATAAAGCTCCTCACTTTTAAAGTAAAACTCCTGAACTCCATTGTTTACAGCTATTTCCTTCTCGTCATTATTAAAATCAGTTACTTCTCCCTGCCATGCCTGTCCATCGCTTTCTGCAAGAACATAATCGCCTTGTTTTAATTCGTTAAATTTTATCATATTTAATTTTTGCCCAATTTAGCAAAAAAATCAATTAGCTAATTAGCTAATTTAATAATTGTCTAATTATTCTGCCCAGCTCATCACATAATTTTCATCCTCTATCTCCAGGGCTTGCTTAGTAAGCTGAAGTGGATGAAAAGTGTCTACCATAACAGCGAGTTCGCCGGTTTCCTTCATTCCAATACTTTTTTCAACGGCTCCGGGATGAGGGCCATGAGGAATACCTCCCGGATGCAATGTGATCATTCCTTTGGTAACATGCTTGCGGCTCATAAATTCTCCGGCTACATAATAAAGTAATTCGTCGCTGTCAATATTGCTATGATTATAAGGTGCAGGAATAGACAGAGGATGATAATCGAATAACCGGGGGACGAAAGAACAGATCACAAAATTATGGCCTTCAAAAGTAAGGTGAACTGGCGGCGGCTGATGAATCCTACCGGTGATTGGCTCAAAATCATGAATAGAAAATATGAAAGGATAACAACATCCATCCCAGCCAACGACATCAAATGGATGATGCAAATAATGAATTCCATACATCATTCCACTCTTTTTTACCATCAATAAAAAGTCACCTTCTTCATCTATGGTCTGTAAATTTTCCGGAACACTGATGTCCCTTTCACAATAAGGCGAATTTTCTAATAACTGTCCATAGTTACTCAAATATTTCTTTGGATAACGGACAGGGCTAAACGATTCTACAATAAAAAGCCGGTTATCTTCATTATCAAATTCAATTTGGTAAATGGAACCACGCGGAATAACTATATAATCTCCATAAGAAAACGAAAGTTCTCCATATTGGGTTTTTACTTTACCGGTTCCTTCATGTACAAAAATAACCTCATCAGCATCTGCATTTTTATAAAAATAATCGTGCATACTTTGTTTTGTCGCTGCCAAAGAAATATGAACATCACTGTTCATCAAAACAGGCTTGCGGCTTTTT
>JBDTEK010000334.1:0-7156 GCA_039922575.1 Ginsengibacter sp. | reverse complement strand
AGCATTCTTTGACGGCCACGTCCCTGACCGAATAATTGATCAAACATATCGTTATCTCCAAAAAGATCTGAAAATGGATTTCTTTGCTGAGGAAGATTGTTATTTACTTGCTTGGGGTTTGTTTTTGTTTTTATGTGCACCACAGTTGGAATAGCAGCAGCGGCGGCTTGAGTAAAATCTGCAGGTGCCGCTGACGGATTTCCATTTGAATCAAAGAGTCCCGCGTATTTATAATTCGCCGGCACTGTAAAACTTTGAAAATTGGGATTATTATTGTTGTGTTGATATTTATTATACCCAAAAATAACTGCCATAGTGGTAATAGCGCTAACCAAAACGGTAAAAAAAATGTTCTTTGTTTTCATTATTGAAATTTTTATTGTAAAAAATTCGGTCTAAAACGAAGCATCAAAAGCTATGCCTCAAGAATAAAATTACTGCAATGTCTAAATTATTATTTACCGTCGCGGCACCTTTAACAATAAATTAGATGGCACTTTTTTATTCAGTAAATTTAAATAATTCATTGTAAGTGGTTTTGTTAAATAGGGAAGAACGTTATTCTACAAGGATAATAAAAACTGCATGGCATCTGTACCATCCGCATAATCGAATAACCCAGGTTGTTGAATTTGCCCGAATGGAATATATCCTTCACCAGCAATACACTGAATACTGATCTCGTTATTTATCTTTTCTTTTAAAATATTTTCATCTTCGTAAAAGGAATAATGGAGTTCACTTACAGGAGAGAATATATTTTCATTTTCTACCAAAATCAGGCTGTCATTGGTCATGTACAATTTATTGTTCATGATGATCAAAGCAAGATTGTAATCATAATTATTCTTGTATTTCGTATGGTCAGCGAAATAACTGTATTTTTTAAATGCTTCGAGTAAAGGAATAAAGTCATAATCTTTTGGAACAAAAATTTTCGTCACATTTCTGCAACCCAGGCCAAAATAGGTAAATACATCATCGGCAAGCAGAATAAGTTGATCACTGTTTTCCCTGCCTGATAAAATGGCAACTGATGTTTTATTTTTCCTTATTATGGAGGGATATTTCCCAAAATAGAAATTGAAATATCTCGATGAATTATTGCTTCCGGTAGCAATATAAGCGTCGCAACTTTTAAGCATTTCCATTATTTTTACTACCTCACTCACCCTCGGATCCCATTCGCAAAGTTTATCAATAATATGCTTTAGCAATACATCATCTTTCTCCGACAACTTTATATGCTGATGATGGCCTGTAATAAAAACACATAGAAAATCGAGAAATCCTACCAACGGAATATTTCCCGCCATTACAATTCCTATCTTTTTGGAAGAAATGTTATCGTCAATATGGTAAAATCGAATCCATTCTCTTAATTTTTCTTCATCAAGAAACTGCGTATAAATATTTTTTAATGAAAGATTGACAAATTCTTCAGTAAACCACTTATTTTTTTCAAATGCTTTTACCTTTATCTTAGTCAGTTCAACATTGTTTTTTGAACTAAGATAACCGGCTAATTTTATCATCAATCCAATTCTTTCTTCTAAATTCATAAAAAGGTAAATAATTATCTGTTTATATTTGTAATAAAAATGAGTGCAGGCAAAAATCGGAAATAATTTGCAGCTTGCATTACTACTTTAAAACAATAAAATAAGATGGCAATAAAAATAACTGACGAATGTATTAACTGTGGAGCGTGCGAACCGGAATGCCCCAACAACGCTATTTATGAAGGAGGCGTGGAATGGGCTATTACAGATGGTACCACAGTGAAGGGCAATGTGAAATTAATGGACGGTACCATGATGGATGCTGATCAGCGAAATCCACCAATCGCTACTGATATTTATTTCATAGTTCCTGATAAGTGTACGGAGTGCCAGGGGTTTCATGAAGAACCGCAATGCGCGGCTGTATGCCCGGTTGATTGTTGCATTCCTGATGAAATGTATGTTGAAACTATCGAAGAACTTTTAGCAAAAAAGGATAAAATGCACTTATAACTTTTCACAAGGCGTTAACGCCTATAATGCAGGTGATATTTCCTGCGTCACGGCGAGGGTATTGCGAAATACTTTCGCCTTTTTTTAAATTATAGACTATGCTTTTAAAAAAATTCATTTCCACATTCTTACCATTTATTTCTATTGCAATTTTATTTGCATCGTGTGATGATTTTAATACAAATAATGAAAAGGTAATAGGGTCAGATGAGATTATTAACGCGGACATGGCTTTCTCCAATATGAGCCGCCAGGTAGGAATGAAAAAAGCTTTTATAGAATATATGAGCAACGATGGCGTGCTTCTAAGGCCCGATCATCTGCCAATAATAGGCGCCGATGCTATAGACTTTTTAAGCCAGGTAAATGATACCGCTTACACTTTAAGCTGGAAGCCTTTAAAAGGCGAAATCTCAAAGTCCGGCGATTTCGGTTATACTTATGGAGTATATGAACTAACGGCAACAGATACCGTTATAAAAGGAACTTATGTAAACATCTGGAAAAAACAAAGTGATGGTGCATGGAAATTTATACTGGACAGTGGCAATCAAGGCACCACACCAAACCAACCATAATTAATGATACATTTACAGCCAAACATTTTTAATAAATGAAACCAAAGATTGCATTTGTAACCGGTGGATATTCCGGCGAAGCAGAGATATCTTATGAATCTGCAAAAACAATTGAAAAAAATATTGACCCTCAAAAGTTCGATCATTATAAAATTGACATCACCCCTCATGGATGGTTTCATGAGTTGAGTGATGGGGAAAAAATTCAAATAAATAAAAATGATTTTTCTCTTGAAATTGGGAAAAGAAAAATAACTTTTGATGCGGTTTTAATTGGCATTCACGGTACACCCGGAGAAGATGGAAAACTACAAGGATATTTCGACCTGCTTCACATTCCGTACACGTCTTGCGATTGCGCTACATCCGCATTAACGTTCAACAAAAGATACACTGTTGCTGTGGCCGCATTCTCGGGAATAAATGTAGCCAACTCCATCTTATTATTTAAAAACGATTACACCAGCCCGGATGAACAAGTGAAAAATCTTCGCTTTCCGGTTTTTGTGAAGCCTAATAACGGAGGTTCCAGTATAGGAATGAGCAAGGTAAAATCAGCTTCAGAAGAATTAGGACAGGCTATTGAAAAAGCTTTTAAAGAAGATGATCAGGTGCTCGTGGAAGAGTTTATTAAAGGGAGAGAATTCACAATAGGGGTATTTAAAACAAAAGGAAAAATAATTGCTTTGCCAATAACCGAGGTGATCACCAAAAAGGATTTTTTCGATTTTGAAGCGAAATACAAAGGAGCCAGCGAAGAAGTGACTCCTGCTGAAATAAACGACGCGATCACAAAGCAAATAAAAAACGAAGCGATTAAAATTTATCAAATCTTTAATTGTAAAGGAATCGTTCGAATAGATTTTATTTACAATGAAGAAAAAAAGGTTCCTTTTATGCTTGAAATAAACACTGTGCCAGGGCAAACAGAGGCCAGCCTTGTACCGCAACAGGTAAAAATAATGGGTTGGAAGCTAATGGATCTTTATACTGCGCTACTCGAAGAATGTTTACCTGCTTAAATTTATTAAATTGCACCGCACAAATTTTTAACCTAACTATTTCAAGTGTTTAAATTTATAGCAAGACAACCATTTATAGTGAACCTGCTAGTTGCAGTTATATTGATCTTCTTTATAGGATTTATATTTTTTCAATCTCTGGGCTGGATCACTAATCATGGTAGTTATTTAAAAGTTCCCTCAGTAACAGGTATTAAAGTTGATGATGCTTTAAATCTACTTGAAAAAGAAGGTTTTGAAGTAGTGATTACTGATTCGGCATATAACGATAGTATTCCATTGAACACAGTAAAAAAACAACTACCTGATGCGGGAGCTACTGTAAAAGTAAATCGAACTGTATTCCTAAATGTAAACCCTGTCGCGCTTCCATTAATTGACATGCCAAAGTTAGAGGGATTGAGTTATCGCTTTGCGCTGGATAAAATGAGTAAAAGCCATTTGATTTTGGGAGATACCACTATGCGTCCGGATTTCATGAAGGGTTCTGTTTTGGAACAACAATATAAAGGGTCAAAAATAGAAGCCGGCACAAAAATCCGGTGGGGATCTACCATCGATCTGATAGTGGGTGGAGGCGTACAGGATATAAGAATAAAAGTGCCTGATCTTGTTGGAATGACGGTGGCACAGGCAAAAGAAACATTAAATGAAAAAGGTATTGTACTTGCTTCTATACTGGCCAGCGGAAACGTAAAGGATACACTTAATTCATTCGTTTATAAGCAAAATCCTGAAGTACTTGATATTGATAAATCACCCCTTTATATACAACCCGGGCAGACAATGGATATTTGGGTACAGGTAGAAAAACCTGTTACTGATACTTTAAAAGTAATTCAGGAGCCAATGCAACCATTACCACCACCAAAAACCCAACAATGAAAAATATAACTTGTACAGAATTAAAAGCAAGACAAGAAGCAGGTGAATCAATTCATTTATTAGATGTAAGAGAACCTGCTGAAACTGCCGAATTTAATATCGGAGGCACGCCATTCCCTCTGGGTAAAATACAAAGCATGCAAACCGAAGATATTGAGAATTTAAAAAATGAAGAAGTGATTTGTTATTGCAGAAGTGGCAACAGGAGCCAGATGGCTGCGATGGTTTTAGAACAATTGGGATTTTGTAATGTAAAAAATCTCACAGGAGGAATGCTGGCATGGAAAGAAAAATTCGGTTCTGAAAAATAAATATTTTTGGTGATTTCTTAAAAACGAATTCGTCCTTTAAATAAAAACCCATCATTTCTTAAAATGTTCAATAAAATTTTTTATGAGAAAATTTGCAGGAAAAATGGATACTTAAAAATGTGGATAAAATTATAAAAGAAAATATGCTGACATCTTTAACAATTAAGTTAAAGTTTCTATTTCAATTTTATGCCTTCTTACATTTATCGAATTACAATTTATATTTGTCATCAAACCTAAATAAATGGATTTATTTTTTTTGCAGGTAGATTCCAGCGCATTGACACATGCTGCCGCTCCAAAAGTTCAAAATTTTTGGGAAATTCTGGTAAGTGGCGGTGTATTAATGATACCCCTGGGGATACTTTTTGTAGGTGCTCTTTATTTCTTTTTTGAAAGACTGATCGCTATTAACAAAGCATCCAAAACGGACAACAATTTTATGCGTATTATCCGTGACCATATTGTGAACGGCAACGTAGCTGCTGCCAGAAGTTTCTCAAAAAATAATGAGAATCCGGTAGCCCGCATTATTGATAAAGGAATACAACGTATTGGTAAACCGATAGACGCCATAGAAAAGAGTATGGATAATGTAGGCGCTTTGGAACTCTATAAATTGGAAAAAAATCTTTCGATCATTTCCATTGTTGCCCGCATAGCGCCGCTATTTGGTTTCCTTGGCACTATCATAGGGATGTTGGCACTGTTCAAAGGAATAGCTATGAGTACTGAATATACGCCAAACACTATCGCTGATGGTATTTATATAAAAATGATTACTTCCGCTACAGGGTTGATCATTGGTATATTAGCGTATATAGGTCACAGTTATCTTGTTGCACAGATTACCCGCATCGAAAATAAGATGGAAATTGCAAGCGCTGAGTTCGCGGATATTTTGCAGGAACCAACCAGATAGTAGTAAGTAGTGAATAATAAGTAATAAGTAAATAGAAATGAGCATAAGAAAACGTTTTAAAAGCGATGATACGGAACTGGATACTGGTCCGTTGAATGACATTTTGTTCATTCTTATGTTTTTCTTTCTAATTATTTCCACAATGGCCAATCCGAATGTGATCAAAATGAATAATCCACGGGCCACAAGTGAAGCCAAAGCCAAGCAAAGCGTGATTGTAAGCATTGATAAAAACAAAGATCTGTATATCGGCCAACAAAAAATTCCTTTTGATTCGCTTGAATCCATTTTAAAAGGCCGATTGCCGGTGGGTGATAGCCTGGTAAAACCTGCCGTAGTAATTAATGCAGATTCCCTGGTAAGCTGGGGCGATATAGTGAAGGTGATGCAGGTGGCTAAAAAGCTGGGCGCTACTACATCTGCCTCCGTTAGTGCTAAGTAAATACTGCGCTTACCATTCTTTCTTTTCCGTAAATATCCTTTTTTATTGCAGAAATAAAACCCGCATTTTCAAATACGGTTTTAATATTCTTCGCATACTTTTCATGCACCTCCACATAAATTTTCCCTGATTTATCTAAATGCGTTTGAGCAAACTTTGCAATTTTTTCATAAAAAACAAAGGGATTATCATCTGCGACAAATAAAGCGACTTCCGGTTCAAAATCAATAACATTTTTATTTAAAAATTTTTTTTCTAAAACAGGAATATATGGCGGATTACTCACAATAATATCGAATGAAGAAAGTCGGTTCCATTCTTTTTCATTAAGAAAATCAAGTTGGAAAAAACTCACTTCCGCGTCCAGATTATTCGCATTCTCTTTTGAAACATTCAACGCTTCGGCGCTTATATCTATGGAAGTAATTTTACATTCCGGTAATTCTTTTTTTAATGAAACCGGAATGCAGCCACTACCGCTTCCAATATCAAGGATCCTAATTTTGGAATTACGCATTTTGTGTTTTGCGCTTTGTTCGTTGGTAATTAAAATCTCGTCATTTCGTACATTGTACATCCCATTTCTCACATTACCCACAATCCATTCTACCAACTCTTCTGTTTCCGGCCTGGGTATCAGCACACTCTTATTTACATAAAACTTTCTTTTATAAAACCAAGCCTCATTCAAAACATATTGTACAGGTTTGTAATCTAGTAATTCTAATAAATATTTTTCAAGTTGTTTTAAATGATCTTCAATTAATTCTCCTTTCAGGTTTCTTCTCTCCCACTTCTTTAAACCGGTTACCTTTTCAAAAACCCAATCACTTATATTTTCGGCTTCGCGGTCATCATAGATTTCTTTCAGGCGCGATTTAAAATCATTATATATTTCCATCGTTGTCATTCACGCAAACTTAATTATTTTGTGAAGCACTTTTAAACAGTAAACGAATTGACTGACGAACAATATATGCA
>JBDTEK010000333.1:0-7237 GCA_039922575.1 Ginsengibacter sp. | reverse complement strand
TGCACCGTATCTCCGTGGCTGACTTCTACAAAAATATTTTTGAAGAACTTGATGATTTAAAGATTGACATAAAAATAAAACCCGTTCCATCAGAAATTGAAAACCCCATTCCATTTGCAAAAGATACGGTTCATGCGAGTTATGATGAAATTCAGATTACTGCTTTCCATAAAGCATTGTTGAATATACAGGATGTTTTTATGAAGTTTCGCGGAGCGTTTAAAGGGAAGAGCAGCCCGATACATTTCTTTTGGGGAGGTTTTGATTTGGCGCTTTCTTTTTTTTCCGGCAAAAGAGCGCCCAAACATCCGGGCGGAGTTCCCGGCATGCCGGATTGGGTTGCAGAAGAAGCTTATAGCCGCGAAGTAAGCAGCGCCGGATTTTGGACTGGAAATGAATCACTTCCTGAACCAGCGTTTTATTGCTATTTATATCCCGAACCGGAAGGATATAAAATAGCTAAACTTCAACCTGAAGAAGCATATTATAATACCACTCTTGGAGAATATATTTTACCTTATTCCGCAGTTCAACAATCAAAAGATCCTGAAAAAACATTGCTCGAATTTTTAAACAGTACTTATCATTCGAGCGCAGATCTGGCAAAATGGGATAGGCAAATATTGGAAGGTTAATATTGAACCATTTACTTTTCTTACTTTGTGTGATAGCATAAAACCTGGGGAAATCCAACTTTTTAAATGAATTAAATGTCAGAAATAGTAAATAATAAAACTGTATTCTCTTTGTTGGAAGTGACGCTAAGTATTCAAAAAACATTAGCAGAAAGATATAAAAATTCTTATTGGATAAAGGCAGAGATGAATAAGCTCAACTTTTACAGTCATTCAGGGCATTGCTATCCGGAATTGGTTGAGAAAAAAGATGGAAAAGTGATAGCGCAAATAAAAGCAACCCTTTGGAAAGATGATTATAGAAAAATCAACAATAACTTCATCAAAATTTTAAAAGAACCGCTCAAAGACGGAATTAAAATTTTATTACTTGCCTCTATTTCGTTTGATCCTAACTATGGGCTTGCACTTAGAATAACAGATATAGACCCCAGTTATACCTTAGGAGATTTGGAAAGAGAAAAGCAAGACACTATTCAAAGAATGAAGGATGAAGGAATTTTCATGAAGAATAAATCTTTAAAAATTTCTTTGTTGCCACAAAGAATCGCTATCATTTCTGTTGAGACAAGTAAAGGATATGCCGATTTTGTGAAAGTGCTGCAAACGAATCAGTGGAATTATAAATTTTTTCATCTTCTCTTTCCATCGTTACTTCAGGGAGATAGAGCTATTGATTCAATCAAGACTCAGTTGACCCGGATTAAAAAAGTAATAGGCCATTTTGATGCAGTTGCAATCATTCGTGGCGGAGGCGGCGATATCGGTTTATCGTGTTATAATAATTATAAACTTGCGAAAGAAATCGCCTCATTCCCTATTCCGGTGATAACCGGGATTGGTCATTCAACTAATGAAACGGTAGTGGAAATGATTGCATTTACGAATGCAATTACGCCCAGCAAAATAGCAGAATACCTGATTCAGCGATTTCATAATTTTTCAGTGCCGGTTCAAAATGCGGAAGAGAAAATAATTGATAAAGCAACAAGATTAATCAGCGATGAGAAGAACAGATTTTTATCAGAAATGAAATTGTTTAAATCTGTAGCAGAAAACATATTGGTTGAAAACCGAAATCAAATGAAAGCTCTGGCGACCTCGTTGTTCCGGCAATTCTTTTTTCGGTTTAAAAATGAAAATGAATCGCTGGGCAACATTCAGGTTGGAATTAAAAAAAACATTTTTACTTTTTTTGATATTGCAAAACAAGAAATCAGGCAGTTTGCAATGGATATAAAGAAGGATGTAATTTCTCAGATTAACTTTAGCAAATTATTGATCAATCAAAATATACAGTTTGTTTTAAGTGGTTCAAAAAATGTATTCTCCTCAAAAAGACAACTTTTATTCCAATTAAAACAAGACATTCTTTCCAAACCTCTTCTATATTTAAAAGCAGGAAAAGCGGAAATGTTGCATTTAGAAAAGAATATAAACAATATGAGTCCAGATAATGTTTTGAAACGCGGTTACAGCATTACCCTTCATAACGGAAAAGCTATCAAAAGTTTTAAAAGTGTAAAAGAAGGAGATAATATAGACACAATAGTATTTGAAGGAAATATTCGTAGCATTGTAAAATCATCACAGAAATCAATTAACCCATGAGCGACACGCCAAACTATACAGATGCATTTGAAGAATTACAAACGATTGTTTCAGAAATAGAGCAGGGAGAAATTTCTGTGGATGAGCTTTCAGAAAAAGTAAAAAGAGCTGCGCAACTTATTAAGATCTGCAAATTAAAATTATCAACTACAGAAGAAGATGTCAATAGGATTTTAAAGGAATTGGATGGAGCGAATGTGGAAAATAGAAATGAATGAAAAGTCGTAAATACATGTTGAAATAATTTCAGAATTTTTTTGGATGCACATGAATAATACCAGGTTATAAACCTGAGACAACTTTTTGCAAAAAAAAATATTTAATGATTTTTAATGATTCGGTTGGTGCAATTTCAAAGGATGACAAAAAAATTTTATTACTTGAAATTTAGCGCATACGAGATGATAATATAACCGTCGGTATAAAGCCGACAACAGATAAAAGCGTGAATGATTTAGTTTTAAAAATCATTGATCCATCTCATATTTATTTTAAAGAAACGTGGTGAACAGTAGGTAAACGATGTGATTTTAAATTTTAACTCAAAATGCTTTTCCTTATTATTCCATTTTCTTTTCTATTTCATCATAATACTTTTTCAAAACATAAAATGCTTTTTTCTTATTTCCTTTATGGTCAAATAAACCTTTCTGATTCCATCCATCCTGATAGTTAGGATTATTGCGTCGTGGAGAGCGGAAGTCATTTAATATCCACGGTGATAAACCACTAAAGTTAGAAGGCATCCGCTTCATCATAGCAACCTGTTCGCGATAAAACCATTCCTGGTATTCTTCACTCCACCTGGTTAAACTATCTGCATGAAAGCCTCCCAAAGCGCCTGCTCCAAGCTCGCTGAAGAATAAGGGTTTAGCGTATTTAATCTTCCACTGAGCATCGCGGCAATTGTTTGGCAAGCCACCATACCAGCCAAGGTATTCATTCACAGATACTATATCGGTGTATTCTCCCAGGGGATCATCTACTGTAATTACACCGTTTACAGTACGCGTTTCAAGAGCTGCTGTTACTATTCTGGTATCATCCAATTGCCTGGCTGTTTGAACCAGTTCTTTCATAAAGGTGGTACGGACATCAGAAACAGGTGTTTCATTTCCTACCGACCAGATGATAATGCTGGCCCTATTACGATCCCTGGTAATCATTTCCTGCAATTGCTGTTTTGCTTTTGCCAACACATCTGCATTAGAGAAATCAATTGTCCAGTAAACGGGAATTTCAGACCATACCAAAATACCTAATGAATCCGCCATTCTGGTCATGTTCTCATTATGAGGATAATGAGCAAGTCGAACCATATTCGCATTCAATTCTTTAACCTGTTTTAGTAGTTTTAATGCATCTGCTTTGCTGTATGCTCTTCTGCCTTCGCCGGCAATTTCCTCGTGTGTGCAAATTCCCCGGAGAAATATAGGTTTACCATTTAGAACTATGTGCGATCCTTGTACTTCAATGGTTCTGAATCCAATTCTGTCCTGCAGCTTATCATTCCCTGCCGAAAGTAACACGGTGTACATTTTCGGATTTTTCGGAGACCATAATTGAATTTCAGAAACGGTAAAATTGAAGGCTGCACTATCCCCTTTTACTTTTATTTCCTTTCTAAAATTCAATTCCGGAATTTGAAATGAGACTATTTCATCAACCGCCGAATTAAACTTTATCCATCCTTCAATCTTTTTTCCTTTAGCAGGTAATGATCCTTTCGCCAGTTGAATGTTATAATCCTGTATAAAAACAGATGGCACAATTACCAGGTTGACATCGCGGGTAATACCGCCATAATTCCACCAATCAGTGTTTAATGCTGGTATCTCATCCGAATACCTTTTATTATCAACCTTTACAACAAGGAAATTATCTTTCTCTTTTAGCAATGTTGACGGTATCTCAAAATTGAAGGGTGTGAAACCACCTTTATGCATTCCCAGCTTGCTGCCATTAAGGTAAACGTCCGTTTTATAATTAGCAGCACCAAAATATAGAAATACTTTGTTATCGTTTGCAAGTTGCTTATTAAAATTGAATGATTTTTTGTACCACACTGTTCCTTCGTAATATAAAAATTTAGGGTCTTGCGAGTTCCAGTCGCCCGGAACATTTAAAGTATATTTATCTGAATAGCCATATTCTTTGCGGTCTGTTTTATTATCGGGCACATCACTGTTCCAGTACGCATCCTTGTCTTTAGCGGTTTTTTCCTTCCAACGGTAGTCATAAAATCCGGTTTCATAGGGGTCAACAATGTATTGCCACTTACCGTCAAGGCTGATAAGCGTACGGCCGGGAATATCAGTAATTAAAGGTGTTTGAGCATATGCATGCGAACAGATGAAAAGAAAAATGAATAAAGTTAGTTTGTTCATAATGATTTTTTTTAGATGGATTTTTCCCATCTGAGACAATTTAAAATAAATTATCCAAAGTTCTTTGCTTCATTTATTATTAGGAGAATCTCCTTATCAATCAAATGGTTTTTAATAATGAAATATAGTTTTTGAATTATTAACTTTATTAACGGAAATATTAGCAGATAATACTCTGTACGCATCAAATGCGAATTTCAAAAGAATAAAAAATACCACACATGAATAGTTCTCAAAAAATAAAAATTTTATTTATTTATTTATTTACTGTAATAGCTAACAGTAGTGCATACACGCAGACGATATCTCAGAAAGACTTTAACAATAACTGGAAATTTAAATTGGATAGTGTAAATAATTATTCGGCTACAAACGTAAATGACAATAATTGGCGCACTCTCAATCTGCCGCACGATTGGAGTATTGAAGGCACTTTCAGTAAAGATAACCCCGCAACACCTGGCGGTGGTGCATTACCGGGTGGTATTGGCTGGTATCGTAAATCGTTTACTATTCCTGCATCACAAAAAGGACAAGCTGTTTTTATCAGGTTTGATGGCGTATATAAAAATAGCGAAGTTTGGATCAATGGAAAATATCTCGGCATGAGGCCAAATGGCTACATTTCTTTTCAATATGAATTAACTCCTTATCTCAAATACGACAATGAGGAAAATTCTATTGCCGTAAAAGTAGATAATTCCAAACAACCTAACTCACGCTGGTATTCCGGTTCAGGTATTTATCGTAATGTGTGGCTGACTATTGTAAATAAATTGCACGTGGGTCAATGGGGAACTTTTATTTCCACTTCAAACGTTTCTGAAAAAACGTCAACAGTAAATATAAATACTGAAATTAAAAATCAATATTCATCAAATAAGGCAGTTATTTTAAAAACTATTATTTATGATGCTTCAGGGAAACAGGTCGCTACTTCTTCTGCAAACACAACAGTAAACGAATCAACTTCTGAAAATAAAAACTCCAATCAAATCAATCAATCGTTCAAAATAAATAATCCAAAACTTTGGTCAATTGATCTTCCATACTTGTACAAAGCTGCTTCGCAAATAATATTACATGGAAAAATTGTCGATACTTATGAAACGAAATTTGGTATCCGCTATTTTAATTTCGATCCTGATAAAGGATTTTTTTTAAATGGGAAACACGTTAAAATTCTCGGCGTGTGTGATCATCACGATCTTGGCGCATTAGGCTCTGCAATTAATACAAGAGCCATTGAACGTCAGTTGCAATTACTAAAAGCTATGGGTGTAAATGGAATTCGAACCTCACACAATCCGCCTGCACCGGAGCTTTTAGCTTTGTGTGATAAGATGGGATTTATTGTAATGGACGAAGCATTTGATATGTGGGCCAAAGAAAAAACAAAATACGATTACCATCTCGATTGGAAAGAATGGCACAAAAGAGATTTGGAAGATCAGATATTGAGAGACAGAAATCATCCTTCAGTTTTTATATGGAGTGTTGGTAATGAGATTCCTGAGCAAGGAGGCGATGCAGCAAAAGGTGATACATCCGGCCGCGTGATTGCAAGAGAGCTTGTAAGCATTGTAAAAGCATTGGATACTACCAGAGAAATTGTTACTGCTAATGATGAAACAGGTATTTACAACAATATTATTCAATCAGGCGCTTTCGATTTAATTGGTTATAATTATCATCATAATGAATGGGCCGGTTTTCATAAAAGATGGCCCGGCAAAAAAATGATCGTTACAGAAAGTACCTCCGCTTTGGAAACGCGCGGATATTATGATTTGGTCCCCTTCGATTCTATCCGGCGCTGGCCTGAACGCTCGGCCAAACCTTTCACCAATCCCCTGGGCGGATACACCGTTTCAGCTTATGATAATGTGAGCACTCCATGGGGCTCTACGCATGAAGAAAGCGTGAAAGCCTTATTGAAAAGCGATCATGTTTCAGGAATGTTTATCTGGACAGGGTTTGATTACCTGGGTGAGCCAACGCCTTTTTCATGGCCGGCCCGCAGTTCTTATTTTGGAATTATTGATCTCGCAGGTTTTCCCAAAGACGTGTATTATATGTATCAAAGCGTGTTTACCACTAAACCTGTTTTACATATTTATCCACACTGGAACTGGAAGAAAGGCGATACAGTAGATGTGATTGGTTACTACAATAATGCAGATGAAGTGGAATTATTTTTAAATAATAAATCATTAGGAATCCGTAAAAAATCCGGAAATGATCTGCATGTGAAATGGGCAGTTCCTTTTGAACCCGGCACATTGAAAGCCATATCAAGAAAAAAAGGAAAAACGGTTTTGGTCAAAGAAGTAAAAACTGCCGGAGCGCCTGCTAAAATTATTTTAAAAGCAGATAGAAATAATATCAATGCGGATGGAAAAGATCTTTCCTTTATTACCGCGACTATTGTAGATAAGGATGGTATTACGGTGCCGGATGCTGACAACCTCATCCAATTTAAAATAAGCGGTTCAGGATTTATCGCCGGTGTAGATAGTGGCGATCCTGTAAGCCATGAATCTTTTAAAGGAGATAAGCATACAGCATTGAACGGACTTGCATTAGCAATTCTTCAATCGGATG
>JBDTEK010000332.1:0-5165 GCA_039922575.1 Ginsengibacter sp. | reverse complement strand
CAATAATGAATAAAAAAGACGGCCTATTACAGACCGCCTCATTATCGTATAAGTACCAAATTATTGCTCGCAAGTTGCTCTCCAGCAGAGCTTGTTACTCTTCATTTGGGAAATCAAAATTCAATCTATTTTATCCATGAAAAAAGCACCATTTTTGACCACATTACCAAATTTGTTGATCAATTAAATTTATATCAACCGCTTATTGTAGGCACTTTTGTTGCGACTCAAAGGTGAGAGTTTTCAAATGCACCCTTACTTCACCATACCTTTAATTTCCTGCAGTTTCAATAGTGCTTCTACAGGTGTCAAACGATTGATATCAACAGAATCCAGTATTTTTCTAATGTCTTCGAATGCCTGTGAATGTGCATCAAAAATACTCAATTGCATTTGAGGTGCATTTAGTTGCCGAAGCTTTTCGCTGATATTCTTTTTTGTTTTCGAAGATCCGGTTTCTTCTTCGGCAACATCCACATGTTTCGATTCCAATTGTTTTAAAATCACATTTGCTCTATCAATTAATGATGGAGGCATACCGGCCATTTTTGCTACATGAATACCGAAACTATGAATGCTTCCGCCGGCAACTAATTTTCTCAAAAAAATGATTTGATTGCCTGCTTCCTTATTAGAAACATGGAAATTTTTAACGCGCTCAAATTTATTTTCCAATTCGTTTAGTTCGTGATAATGCGTGGCAAATAATGTTTTGGGCGCATGAGGCGAATGATGTAAATGTTCTACAATACTCCATGCAATGGAAATGCCGTCATACGTAGAAGTTCCTCTGCCTATCTCATCTAAAAGGATTAAACTGCGTGATGTAATATTGTTAATGATACTTGCTGTCTCATTCATTTCCACCATAAAAGTACTTTCGCCGCTACCCAGATTATCGCTTGCGCCTACGCGGGTGAAAATTTTATCAGTTAAAGGAATTCTTGCATCTTCGGCGGGAACGAAACTTCCCATGTGAGACATCAGAGTGATTAATGCAGCCTGTCGCAAAATGGCACTTTTACCACTCATATTGGGCCCTGTCAAAATGATTATTTGTTGCGATTGAGGGTCAAGAAAAATATCATTGGCAATATAACTTTCACCCTGTGGTAAGTTTTGTTCAATTACAGGATGGCGGCTTTCTTTTAAGTCAAGCTCAAGCCCGGTGTGCAATGCAGGTTTTTTGTATTTAAAATGCAATGCGTTGTTTGCAAAACAAGTCAGGCAGTCGAGCACTGCAAACACATGCCCGTTCAATTGCATGGCTGCAATATAGTCCTGCAATTCATTTAGTAATTGTTCAAAAATATTTTGTTCTAATTGAAGAATTTTATCCTCAGCGCCCATTATTTTTTCTTCATAATCCTTTAGTTCAGGAGTTATATATCTTTCTGCATTGGTTAACGTTTGCTTGCGCATCCAGGTTTGCGGTACTTTTTCTTTGTGTGTATTAGTTACTTCCAAATAATATCCAAACACATTATTGAACCCGATTTTCAGTGAAGATATCCCGGTGATTTCAGATTCTTTCTGCTGCAACTTTAGCAGGTGCTCTTTACCGTTAGTAACAATGTCTTTTAATTCATCTAATTCTTCGTTTACTCCTTTAGCAATAATATTTCCTTTAGAAGCCGCTATGGGCGGGTTTTCTATTATTTCACGATACACTTTATCTGAAATGTATTGGCACGGGTTCAATGAGTCACCCAATCGTTTTAAATAGCTGTTGGAAGAAATACTGCACAATTCTTTTACCAGTTTCACTAATTTTAATCCTTTACCTATTTGTAATACCTCTCTTGGATTTATTTTTTTTAGAGGTATTTTACTTACCAGTCTTTCTATATCGCCGGCTTGTTTTATGTATTGGCCCATTTTTGCTTTATCATCCGGGTCTTTGATAAAGTATTCAACCAGGTCCAACCGCTCATTTATTTTTTTTATTTCGGTAAGAGGCAGCAGGAGCCATCGTTTCATTAACCTGGCGCCCATCGGTGAAACCGTGTTATCCAAAACTTTCACCAACGAATTATTATTTTCGGGGCTACCCAGTAATTCCAGGTTTCGAATGGTGAACCTGTCCATCCATAAATAATCGCCTTTATCAATTCTTTGCAGTGATGTGATGTGCTGCAAGTGCGGATGTTCTGTATCTTTTAAATAGTGAAGAATAGCGCCTGCCGCAATGATGCCCACTTTCATATCTTCTACGCCAAATCCTTTAAGATTTAAAGTGCCAAAGTGTTTTAGTAAAGTCTCCTTTCCATATTGTTCTGTAAAAATCCATTCATCCAGAGTGTAAGTGTAAAATTTACTCCCAAAATAACTCTTAAAATTCTTTTGTTGATTTCGTTGAAAAATAACTTCTGCAGGATTAAGACTTTGTAATAATTTATCAGCGTATTCTTTATCGCCTTCTGCAATAAAAAATTCACCGGTGGATATATCTAAAAAAGAAATACCCACTTTTTCATTCACAAAATGAATGCCGCATAAAAAATTGTTGTTGTTAATCTCAAGAAGTTTGTCGCTGGTAGCTACTCCTGGTGTGATCAATTCTGTAACGCCACGTTTTACAATTCCTTTTGCTTGTTTGGGATCTTCCAATTGGTCACAGATGGCCACCCGGTAGCCTGCTTTCACCAGTTTGTGCAGATAGGTATCCAATGCATGATGAGGAAAGCCTGCCAGCTCTAAAGCAGTTGCTGAAGCACTATTTCGTTTGGTTAAAGTAATTCCTAAAATTCGTGAGGCTGTTATAGCATCCTGTCCAAACGTTTCATAAAAATCGCCTACACGAAAAAGCAAAATCGCATCAGGGTATTTAGCCTTGATGGCGCTGTGCTGTTTCATTAAAGGAGTATCGTTGGTCATTTTAAATCTGCGATTTTATAGTTAATTAGAGAATTAGAGAATTAAACTATTTTTGCAAATTAATAGCCTTTTGATGAGAAAACTGAGTATGGATGAATTGAACCGGAAATCTGTTGATGAATTTAAAGTTGCGGAAAAATTTCCGGTGGTGGCAATTTTAGAAAATATTAGAAGCGCTTATAATGTGGGAAGCGTATTTCGCACCGCTGATGCTTTTTTAATAAAATCGGTTTTTATTACGGGATATACCGCTAAGCCCCCACATAAAGAAATTACCAAAACAGCGCTGGGTGCGCAGGATTCAGTAGATTGGAAATATTTTGAAAATACAAAAGCGGCTATTGAGCATCTTAAACAAAATCATTATAAAATTTACGCTGTTGAACAGGTTGATGATAGCATTACGTTAGGGAATTTGTATAAACAATCTTTTGAAAAGATTGCTTTTATTTTTGGCAATGAAGTAACTGGTGTGGATCAGGAAATCATTTCATTATGTGATGGAAGTATTGAAATTCCGCAGTTTGGAATGAAACATTCGCTAAATATTTCTGTTGCAGCCGGAATTGTAATGTGGGAAACAGTAAAGGGATTTTTAAACTCCAAAACTAAACTTACTAAAAAAAATTAAATGAGAACCAGTATTGAAGATAGGAGGACAAACCCATTAAATATTCCTAAAGCCGGATTTTGCAATGAGGTATTAAGCTATTTTTCTTTGGTAAAATTTGCACATACTATTTTTGCAATGCCTTTCGCGTTGATTGGTTTTTTTTACGGTTTGAAAGTAATGAATTTTGAAATTAATCGTCCCTGGTGGGTTCTTTTACTTTTTGTCATATTGTGTATGGTTTTTGCACGAAGCGCCGCGATGGGTTTCAACCGGTATTTAGATGCTGAATTAGATGCTAAAAACCCAAGAACGTTAATTCGCGAAATCCCAAAGGGCATTATTACCAGGAGAAATGCGATGATCTTCGTGATTTTTAATTGCTTTGCATTTATCATTACCACTTATTTTATTAATGCGCTTTGTTTTGCATTATCGCCTATTGCATTATTTGTAATTCTTTTTTACAGTTATACCAAAAGGTTTACCGCAATGAGCCATTTTGTGTTGGGATTGGGTTTAAGCCTTTCGCCGATTGGCGCTTATATAGCTGTTACCGGCCAGTTTGCATTGGTACCGGTATTATTTTCGTTCTCTGTTTTGTTTTGGGTAAGTGGTTTCGATATTATTTATGCCTTACAGGATGAAGAGTTTGACAAAGAAAATAAATTGTTTTCAATTCCTTCCTGGCTTGGCACTGTAAACGCTTTATTTGTGAGTGAATATCTTCATCTTTTATCATGTGCATCTGTTTTTATGGCTGGTGTTGTAGGTCATTTTTCATGGTTTTATTGGGCTGGCGTAGCTGCATTTGCTTTCTTCCTCGTTTATCAGCATCAGTTAATAAAACCAAAAGATTTGTCAAAAGTGGATAAAGCATTTTTCAGCTCCAACGGATTTGCTTCCGTGGCTTTTTGTGCTTTTGTATTATTGGATATATTTATTAAATACTAAAACAGAAAACCGGTTTTTAATTATAAAATTGGTTTTGATCTCGCAGGAAAAATTCTTTCCAATATACCTTGATTGGAATCTAAAAGAAACTTAATAAAATGACAAATAGGAATAAGAAGATAAGAATAGCAATTGCAGGCATCGGTGGGGTAGGTGGCTATTTTGGCGGCCGGTTATCGCGATATTATGAAAACGCCGATGACATAGAAGTTATTTTTATTGCACGAGGAGAAAACGAAAAAGCCATCAGTCAAAACGGTTTGAGGGTTGAACACGCTAAAGGAAATTTTGTTACAAGACCCAAATTGGTTACTTCAGATACTGCTAAGGTTGGTGTGGTGGATTATTTAATTTGTTGTGCAAAAAGTTATGACCTTGAACAAATGATGTTGGAACTTTCTCCTTGTATAGACAGAGCTACTGTAATTTTGCCGCTATTGAACGGGATAGACAGTTCTGAAACAGTAAAAAATATTTATCCTCAAAATGAAGTTTGGGAAGGCTGTGTTTATTTGGTTTCAAGGCTTACAGAACCAGGAATTGTGAAAGTAACCGGCAATATGAGTTTACTATTCTTTGGCTCAAATGAGGGAACTCATGAGAAATTAAATCAACTTGAAAAGATCTTTCTCAGCGCAGGAATTGAAGCTAAACTATCAGGTAACATTCAGCAGACTATCTGGGAAAAGTTTTTGCTTATTTCTCCCATTGCTACCATCACTTC
>JBDTEK010000331.1:0-6846 GCA_039922575.1 Ginsengibacter sp. | reverse complement strand
GATCAATATCACTTTTGCTGCCTTCAAAATTATCAATATAAACAACGCCATTATTCCCTCTACCTATCTGCGGCGCATGCCCCGGTTTTAAGAACGCCACTTCTCCATACGCATTAATTGATGAAGGGGCAGTTGAATTATAAAAAGGAAGTTTATTTAAAAGTTTGGTAATCCTTGGCATATCCCTGCGGTAATTTACATCTAATCCGTACATAGTATTCCTGATAGGATCTTCCCCATAATCTACCTTTGTAAAGAATGGCCTTTCACTCAAACGCACCATAGTACCACCTAGTGATAATTGTTCCTTAGCTGTATTTTTTGCCAGGTAATCAAGCCTCAGCCCCATGTAGCTTTTTTGCTGCAAGCCAAACGTAGCGTTGTTTTCAAAGTTTACCTGAACCGGAAGTCCGGCATTTATAATTGCCTGATTAATTATTTTTATGGTTCCCAGATCGTAATTGATGGTATAATCAATATTTTCACTTAACTGCTGGCCACCAGCAGTTACTTTCACTGAACCTGGTGGAATATTATACCCAATACTGATGTCGGAGCTCGATGAAGTTTTTGCAGAGCCCTTTAAAATAAATCTGTCCAGATTAGGAAACTGCTGTTGCGCAGTCGCCTTAATAGAATCATATAGCGGATAATATAAACTATCTGCACCCAGGGCAGGATTGCTGAAAACTTTTGCAGCTATGTCCCTTCCGAAAGGTTGTAATAATGGAAAAATAACCCGGCTATATTGCGAAAGAACTGTATAACCCTCCACAAAATCAAATACGCCATCCGGCTGTGGGTCATTATGATTATTTAATCTGTCTAAATTTACCATGGTTAAAATAGGTGTCCCCTGGTTGAGATCACCAAAGGGCAGATATCTTTTGGCGCCTAAGCCGGGCTGTTCGTATAGCACATTCAAATTAAAATCCTGCCTGTCGAGGGAACCGAAACCTACACCGTACACATTCTTCATCATCAAATTCCAGATGGGCAGAGATGGCCGCTGTGAAGTGGCTTTTAACAACTTCAAAAACAAAACCTTCTGATTGCTAGAAGTAGAATCCGGCGGCACATCCTGCGAAAATTCGCCAACCTGATAAATTCTGCCATTATAAGAATATTGGTAAGCCACTCCCAAAACTTCATCGGGTTGCAGCGGCTGGCTCAGAGAAACGAATCCTACTTTAGGATTATAAATATATTGGGTAGAATCTAATTTTCGTGCAAAAGTTTTTTCAAAATCCTGCACAGGGCTCAATCCCATTGAAGTCAACTGGCTTGTAATTAATGCGGCATTTCTGCTGTTGGGATTACTAATAATGGAACTATATTCATTGTTGGTATTATTAGAAGGCAAACTACCCGTTGCAATAAAATTGTGAAAAGGGGTCGCTTCGCCAAGATCCATTAATCCTACAATTTCCCGCGCATCCCTGGTAATGCCATTCTTATTAGTTACCCATACTTCCATCCTTAATATGTTAACCGGTGTAGTAACAGCTGGAATATTGCTCATTACTTTATTATAATTATCCTTAAAATATTGCGCCAGCAAAAAGTGCCGGTTTTCCTCATAATCATCTGCCTTAAACTCAAATTGTTGGGCGGCGGTGCCACCTTGTAAATTCACCGATTGCCTTTGCGATTTTTGACTGGCTAAAATACCGGTAACAAACAGCTTTCCAAATTGCAATTGGGTTTTTATGCCAAATAAAGATTGAGCCCCGGGAATTAAAGTACTTCTTGAAGGAAAAGATACGTTACCCGCCTCAAAACGTTTTAAAATTTCATCATCTGTACCTGTATAATCCAGCTTCAATTGATTGGTAAAATCGAAATTTGCCAAGGTATTATAGCTTATTGGAAATTTTAATTTATCACCGATATTCGCATTTACATTCAGTTGCGCAGCCATATTAAAATCAAAACCGCCATTCTTTCTGGCTCTTTCCGGCAAAGTTGGATTTTTTATATTCTGTCCCTGGTATCCCGCAGTGATATCCACATTTCCCTGAGGCTGAATTTCTACTTTTCCGTTGCCAAAAAGCCTGTTAAACAAATTTTCATAAATACTCAATTTAGGCTTTACACGCCCGCGGTTAAGAATATTTAGCGTGTTTGCCCTCTTCTGAAAATATTCTGTTTCAGACTTTTGAGCTTCTAATTTTCTAAATTCTTCGGCAGTGTAATAGGTTGGCGTTCTATAAAACCGATTACCTATCTTTTCATAAACAATATAAAGTTTCAAAACAGGATCATATACTATAGAATCGCTGATATTAGGTGGAAGTTTAAAATCGTAAATAGATGGATTTGAAGAAATAAAATCTCCCCTGCGGTCGTGAATGGGAAAAGGCAACGAATCGTTTTTCTTAATTTTCGACGTATCCTGTGCAGTTGCGGCAACTATCGCAGATACAGAAAATATTATTAACAGAAAACAATACTTTACCAACCCAAAATCATCCGGTGCTAATTTTCTTTTTAGGGACATCCAACAATTAAATTAAAGTAGAATTCTATCAAATAACTTTTAGGGCTTTTTTTATTAGTTCTTCAAGATTGTTTATAGAAGCATCCGAATTTATTATTTTTTTAATAGACTGCTCTCCCATTGGCCTCGATATTCCCAGAGCTACTAATGCATTTAACGCATCTTGCTCCAAAGTATTGCCAACAAATTGAATACCCGGTACGGAGGAAGACAGTTTAGAAACTTTATCTCTCAGTTCAAGCACCAGCCTTTCGGCAGTCTTTCTTCCGATTCCTTTCACACTCTCCAGCGATTTTGCATTGTTCAATAAAATCGCATTCGTTATTTCCGAAGGTTTCATATTAGACAACATCATGCGCGCAGTAGCTGCACCAACACCTGAAACACTGATCAGCAAAATAAACATTTCTTTTTCTATTGCATCAAAAAACCCAAATAAAGTATGAGAATCTTCTTTAACCTGGAGGTAAGTAAACAATTTCCCTTCTGATAATGATTGAATATGAGAGTATGTATTCAGGCTGATATTCACTTCATATCCCACTCCCTGTACATCTACATATACTACGGCAGGCGTTTTATAGGAATATTTCCCTGATAAGTAAGCTATCATACTGGATTATTAAAGTCGCCAAAAATAAGTAATTAGGTTTAATGAAAAAGAATTAAAATAAAAACTTTTTCAGAAGGGTTTAAAAGTTTTAGGCGGGATCAGAATGCGTAGAGGATTTTGCTTTCTTTACTATCGTCAGGTTGCTGATGGTTGTTAAAGGTTTTTCGTAAGTATAAGTTATACTGCGCAAATGGTAAAACAGTGAAATCATTTAGCGTTAAAAAACATACTAATTTATTCCGTACGCAGTATTAAACTTTATTGGGAACGGATAATTCATTATTACTGTCAATCTTATTCCCTTCAACGGATTTAAGAATCTTCCAACTTTTTTAATAAGATGAGATGAAGGTAATAAGGTGGACTTTTTTTAAATAAACTTTTCTACTAATGTTAAAAGCAACAATCCCTGTAGATTTTCAAATGCGGCAAAACAGTGAATTTTTTAGCTTGGAAAAACTTACTAATTCAACCCTTGCAAGAGTATAGATATAGTACATTTCAACCTGGAAATCCTTTTCCGAATGCAAATCTTTAACCAGGAACGGTAATTATAGAAACGCCGTCTCCAACAAGTTCATTTAGCTTTTATGCTTTTGTTGCGCGGGGGCACAGAGGGAAATTTGAATCGCACAAAAACCTGCAAATATAAATTTCATACAATTATGTAATTATATTTGTGTTTCAGAATTCAAATAAGATTAAGAAGCTAATATAAAAAATGATTAGAAATAAGGAAAAACATCCAAATAAATAATCAGGAATCATTTGAAAAGAAATCAATTTCTTAAACTTTCAGTTGTCTAAAGTATTGGCATCAAAATATTATATCCAGTTCATCAAAAAACATTTAAACCATACATGAGTCAAAAAATTTCTGCGGCCATTACAGCAGTGGGCGCATACGTACCTGAATACATTTTAACCAATGCCGAATTAGAAACTATGGTAGAAACTTCCGATGAATGGATTAAAACCCGTACAGGCGTGGAAGAAAGAAGAATTTTGAAGGGAGACGGCATGGGCGTTTCTAAAATGGCGATTCCGGCAGTTTTGGAACTTTGCAAAAAAAGAGGAATTGATCCGATAGAAATTGATTGCCTTATTTGCTGCACTGTTACCCCTGACATGACCTTTCCTGCAACTGCAAATATCATCACCTATGAGATAGGTGCAAAAAACGCTTTCGGTTTCGATCTGTCAGCAGCTTGTTCCGGATTCCTATTTGGGGTAACCACCGCCGCAGCGATTATAGAAAGTGGACGTTATAAAAAGGTAGTGGTAGTGGGAACAGATAAAATGAGTGGAATTGTAGATTACAGCGACCGTAAAACCTGTGTACTTTTTGGCGATGCCGCAGGCGCTATTTTATTGGAACCAAATGAAGAAGGTTATGGAATACAAGACAGCCTTTTAAAAACAGACGGTGTTGGAAAAGAATATTTGAAAATGGTAGCTGGCGGTTCTGCAAAACCTGCTTCCATTGAAACTGTGATGGCCAAAGAACATTACATATTTCAGGAAGGGCCCGCAGTATTCAAGTTTGCTGTCAAAGGGATGGCCGATGTTTCCTACGATCTATTAGAAAGAAACCATTTAACGGGAGACGATATAGCATGGCTGGTTCCTCACCAGGCCAATAAAAGAATTATTGATGCCACTGCCAACCGCATGGGATTGAGCATGGATAAGGTGATGATTAATATTCAACGCTATGGCAATACCACTTCCGCTACCATTCCTCTCTGCCTGTGGGAATGGGAAAAACAATTACATAAAGGTGATTTGATTGTACTTGCTGCTTTTGGCGGTGGTTTTACATGGGGTGCAACGCTTGTGAAATGGGCGTATAATTCCAAGTAAGGAAGATAAAAATGGTTGTTAGTAATAAATTCAAGGCAAAAAAAGAACTGGCAAGCGGATAGAGTTTAAAAACCGGTGCTATCCTTAGCCTGGTAGGCAATTCTAAAGTAAATATTACCATCAGAGTATATAGATACATTTACAAACCAATAAAAGAGGAACAGTTTTTGCTTCCCCATTTTAATTCATCAAAAAAATAATTATTATGGATAAAAGAGAAAAATTGCATGCAATGGAAAAAATGCTGCGCGGAGTAGATGACATTGTAAATACACAAACTTCTTTATTGAAAAAAATTGCCCAAATAGAAGTAGAAAATATTAATATTGGTAACTCTGTTCTGGAAAAACAAATTCCTGATATACTTGCAAAATCAGATGAAACATTGGCACTGGCGACAAAGCTCCAGAGCGAGTTTACAAGTTCAAAAGATAAATTCATTAAAGACAATAAATTAGAAGAAGTAATACCTGAGGGGCAATAGGATGAGGATTAATTAAGTTTTTTTAATTGTTCTGCAAGTGTTTGCAGGACAATTTTTTTAATACCCCAGACAATTTATTTCTTTCTGCTAAAAGCTATAAAATCAGTTGCAGGAATTTTTTCAATCCCATTTTGCCGCATCATTGTTATTATTTGCCCCCGGTGATAGGTCTGATGGTTAAATAAATGCAAAAGCATTTCGTATACCGGCTGTTTAAAATATTCTTTGTGGGTATTTTGATAACCGAATACGTGAGTGATATTTTTTTCATTTGCTTCCTGAACCCAGTTGCTCCATTGTTTAGATGATTTTAATAACTTTTTAGAAAGCCCCTCAAAATTTTCTTCCGGATCCTTTTCAGGCAAGTTTACATGCTCCTGCAATTTCAATCGCTGCCACCAAACGCTTTCTACTTCCATCATATGAAAAAGCGTTTTATAAATACTTTCAAAACTACTGCTCATATTTTTATGTATAATCTCCACAGGCAACTGCGTACATTTTTCCAATAAAATTTTATTAGCCCAAAAATTATACGAGGCATATTTTTCAAGAAGTGGCTTCATTTTTTTTTACAAAGAAAAACATTTATTAATTTATACGAATTCTGATCTTTTGTACGTTCTGCTTACAAATTTTCCTGATAAGTCTTTTGAATGTTAATTAAGAGAAAATTGAAAATAAACCCATTTATAATCAGGAAAAATAAGTAATATTGTTTATCCGGATTCCTTACAGTAAAAATGAAAAACCCTTTGAAAAATCATTTACTGATTTTAATTATGATGTTGCCGGTATTTGGCAATGTTACGGGGCAAGATAGAATAAGACAGGTTTCGTGTTTTGATTCCACATTGAAAAGACAGGCGGATAGTTTAAAGCTGAATTTGGCGCAACAAGGTTTCATTGTAGTAAAAGAGGCTACCATGACAATGGAAAGTGAATATGAAATGCCGGTAATTGTTCCATTAAACCAGGGAACCTGGTACCAGTTTGCCTTCATTGGCGATATGTCATCCAAACTATACGAAGTGAGAATGTATGATTATGATGAAAAACAAGTGGTGTATCAAAAGCATTATGGAGATGGAATGGAAAGCAATATTATTAATTACTCGTATATTCCAAAGGTTACAGAATATCACATTATTAAACCGGTTCAGGTAAGTAAAAAAAAGAAAAAGAATTTATGCGGATACATTATTATGTTTAAGAAAGTGAAATAGTTTTTTTGTATGCTTGTTGATAACTTAACCCGGGGCCTGATTAACCCCGGGTATTTTTATTTATCAGATGCCAGGTATGAGGAATGAGGTATAAGGTGTGAGGCTTGTTACATGTTACTTATTACTTGCGACTTGCGAGTTGCTACTTGCTACCGCTCTT
>JBDTEK010000330.1:0-17659 GCA_039922575.1 Ginsengibacter sp. | reverse complement strand
TGTTTACCTTTATCGCCTTCAAAATAAGATTTTTATGCTAAAAGTTGGGGTATTCGGCGTAGGCCATTTGGGAAAATTTCATCTTAATAACTGGAAAGAAATTGAAGGGATAAAATTAGTTGGATTTCACGATCCTTCTGATGTAAATGCAAATGAGGTAAAGGAAAAATACGGGTTAAAAAGATTTAAAGATGCATCGTCACTGATGGACGCGTGCGATATAGTGGATATTGTAGCACCTACCACATTTCATTTTGAATTATGCAAAATGGCCCTGCTGAAAAGTAAGCACGTGTTTGTAGAAAAACCATTGGCCCACACCATGGCAGAAGCTAAGGAAATTGTTAAACTGACCAAAGAAGCGAATGTAAAATTCCAGGTTGGTCATGTGGAAAGATTTAATCCCGCTTTAATTGCCGCTAAAGAATATCACCTAAACCCAATGTTTATCGAAGTGCACCGTCTGGCTCAATTTGATCCACGCGGAACCGATGTAAGCGTAATACTCGATTTAATGATACACGATATAGACATCATTCTTTCGCTCGTAAAAAGTAACGTAAAACATATTTCAGCAAATGGCGTGCATGTATTAAGTGATACACCGGACATTGCCAATGTTCGTTTGGAATTTGACAATGGTTGTGTGGCCAATCTTACTTCTTCACGGATAAGTATGAAAAAAATGCGCAAGATGCGTTTGTTTCAAAAAGATTCCTACGTAAGTATTGATTTTCTCAATAAAAAGACGGAGGTCATTAAATATAAAACGTCCGATGACAAAAATGTTTTCGCCTTTGATATAGAAACCAATCATGGCAAAAAAACGATCGCTATTGCCGCTCCGGTAATCAAAGAAAATAACGCAATAAAAATGGAACTTCAAAGTTTCGCAGATGCGATCAGAAATAACAAAACAACTGCCGTTTCCGATATAGATGGATACCGCGCTATGGAGGTAGCTCACCAGATATTGGAAAAAATAAACCGCAATCAGATCATCTAAATTTCATTTCGTTCAATTGGAAAAGCGGTTACATACAAAAGATTATGCAATAGGCGATTTAATAGCCACCATTATCGCCTGGACTATTTTTTTTTGGCTGCATAGGTATTTTGGAAGCGAAGATTTTGTTTTCAATAAAAAATTGATTACCGGTTTCATATTATACCCTATTGGATGGCTAATTCTTTATCATCTCTTTGGCACTTACAAAAACATTTATTACAAATCAAGGGTACTGGAATTATTATCCACTTTTTTAAGCACTCTTTCAGGTTCGGTAATTTTGTTCTTTATTTTTCTTTTGTATAAAAAACACGAAAATCTTTCTTCCTTTTATAATGAGTTCTTTTTGCTTTTCGCAATACAATTTTTCCTTACTTATTTCTTCAGGTTTATGCTGCTTACCAAAGCACATGCGCAATTGCAGCGGGAAGAAGTTTGGTTTAATACGTTGATTATCGGAAGTCCGTTAAAAGCATCAGAATTATATCAATCCATTATCTCAAACAATGAAAAAACAGGATATAAAATTTGCGGATTTATTACGATTCAAAATACTCAAAACGATCAATTAAATGTTCCTTTTCCAAATCTTGGAAACATTGAAGAAGCTGCTACCATTATTGATCAATTAAAAATAAGCGAAGTAATTATCACATTAGAAGATAAGGAAAGGCCCTGGCTTGAAAAAATATTAAAGCTGCTTACAGAAAAGCAAGTGAATGTGAAATTGTTGCCCGATAAAGTAGATATATTAAGCGGATCAGTGCGCACCACTAATGTAATGGGCACGCCACTTATAGAAATTCAAACCGGATTAATGAACGTTTGGCAGCAAAATATAAAGAGGTTGGTAGATGTAATTTTATCTGTCATAGGATTGATAGTCCTTTCTCCTTTAATTTTATATACAGCCATCAGGACAATGATTTCTTCCAGGGGAGCTGTTTTTTTTTCGCAGGAAAGAGTGGGTTTCAAAGGCAAGTATTTTCTGATCCATAAATTCAGGTCAATGATAACGGATGCAGAAAAAAATGGCCCGATGCTAAGCAGCGACTTTGATGAAAGAATAACTAAATGGGGAAAAGTAATGCGACGCTGGCGATTAGATGAGTTACCGCAATTATTGAATATTTTAAAAGGTGAAATGAGTTTGGTAGGCCCTCGTCCTGAAAGAAAATTTTACATAGACCTGATCACAAAAGATCATCCGGAATACAAATTATTACTAAAAGTCAAACCCGGATTAACAAGTTGGGGTATGGTAAAATTCGGTTATGCCGAAAACATAGAACAAATGATTGAACGAATGAAGTATGATATTATTTACATAGAAAATATTTCATTGGCATTGGATTTTAAAATTATGATTCATACAATCAGGATTATTTTATTGGGCAAAGGGAAATGATTTTATAAAATCCGGAGAATAGTTATTCCACGAAAGGTGTAAAAAAGTAAATGGTTTATTTTTAAAAACCATTGATTTTTCCAAACGTTGATAAGAGCTTGATAATTTAATAAGGTTGTTCTATTGATGTTACGAATTCTCTACTGAGGTTTGGGAAGATGAAATAAAACTTCTTAATTAAGTTGCAAATTATCAACATTACCAGAATCAATAAGGTCAGAAGTGGCAAAGGCATGTTCAATATGAAACCGGATTTTACTAACCATTAGAAGATTTAAAGATTTTCAAGAACTATGAATAATCTTTTCCTTATTTATTTTTTTACAAAACAATCATTTTCAGAAAGGAAAGAAAATTAATAGTCCCTAAAATGTAATGACCATTGCTTTTAACCTTAGTAGAAAAATTTATCTAAAAAAAGTCCACCTTATTACATTATCTCATTATTTCATCTTATTAAAAAGGATGAAAACTTTTTATATTGAATTTAGTGAGGCTGGATGTATTGATGAATTATCGTCTCTAATAAAGGTTTCGCACTAAACAAGTAGTAAATTCGTGAATATTTTCAAAATAAATAATTCACTTTTTTGTCCATTGCGCAGTATAAAATCTTTTCCGGTTAATATTATTTCCTGTTCACCGTTTATAGTAGCCTTTGCATTTATTTTTTATATTTGATGAAATAATTGTTTTGAAAAAACTGTTTTTAATCTGCCTTATTTATTGCCAACTTCCTGCAGCCAATTGCCAGGTAAAATATTTTCAGCAACAAGTAAATTATAGAATTGATGTTTCACTTAACGATATTGATAATACTTTAGATGGTTTCGAAATAATTGATTACACCAATAATTCGCCCGACACTCTTCAATTTATCTGGTTTCATCTTTGGCCAAATGCATATAAGAACGACCGCACCGCCTTGAGCGAGCAATTGTTGCAATTAGGCAGAACCGATTTTTATTTCAGCGATGAAGCGCAACGGGGATATATTAACCGTCTCGATTTTAAAGTGAACAATGTTACAGCAAATCTTGAAGATCATCCGCAATATATTGATGTAGCAAAATTGATTCTGCCATCGCCACTTGCGCCGGGCCAAACAATAAAGATCAGCACGCCATTTCATGGAAAACTTCCCTATAATTTTTCACGGGGAGGCTATGTAGGTAAAACGTACCAAATTACTCAATGGTACCCAAAGCCGGCTGTTTACGATAACAAAGGATGGCATCCAATGCCCTACCTGGATCAGGGAGAATTTTATAGTGAATTTGGGAATTTCAATGTTTCGATTACAGTGCCTGAAGGTTATTTGGTAGCATCAACAGGCGTGCAGGTAGCAGAGGAAAAAGAATCAGGTATCAGGTATCAGGTATCTGGAAATCAACCTGGCAAAAATCGCCAGCAACCAGGCATTAGCAAAAAGCAACCGGTAATAAAAAAGAACCAAATAACAAAAGATAAAAATCCATCAACAAAAGACAAAAGTCAAATCGTAAAACCCAAAGAACAAAAGCAGCAGGTACAGCAAAATTTAGAAAACAAAAAACATCCAATTAGTTCTCCCGAAAAAGACAAAGTACAAAAAGAAGCAACTTCTTTCAAAACCATCACACTAAAATATCAACAAGATAGTATCCATGATTTTGCCTGGTTTGCAGATAAAAATTTCGTTGTAAAACATGATACATTAAAATTAGCCTCCGGAAGAATTATTAATGTGTATGCCTACTTCACCCACGAAGGGAAAGAGATCTGGAAAAATAGTATTTCATTTCTCAAAGATGCCATTACCACAAGAAGTGCATGGCTTGGCGAATACCCTTATAACACAGTATCCGCTGTAGAAGCAAAGATGGGTTTTAGTGGTGGAATGGAATACCCGACGATCACCAGTATTTCACCAATGCCCGATGAAAAATCGTTAGATATGACCATGGAACATGAAGTAGGGCACAACTGGAATTATGGAATTTTAGCAACCAATGAAAGAGACCATCCATGGATGGATGAAGGAATCAATACTTATTTTGACAATAGATATTCGCTTGTAAAATATGATAGCAAGCCACAGGCAGAAACAAAGGATTTTATTAAGAAAAGAATTCCTGAAGATGAGGAAGATATAGGATACAGAACTGAAATAACAAATAAAAAAGACCAGCCGATTGAAACAAAATCGCAGGATTTTTCGGAAATTAATTATGACTTAACCGCTTACTACAAAACAGGTTTATGGATGAAAAAGTTAGAAACCCATTTTGGAAAGCCTTTGTTTGATAGTTGCCTGCACGAATATTACAATCGCTGGAAATTTAAACATCCCTATCCTGAAGATTTTAAAAAAGTAATTGAAGATGTCAGTAATCAAAACGTGGATTCGCTTTTCTCTTTATTGAATAAAAAAGGATATTTACAATCGCCTCAAAAGAAAAAGCTGAAAGTAGCTTCGCTCTTTAATTTTAGGGAAACCGACAAATACAACTATCTATTTTTATCTCCTGCAGTTGGATATAATTATTACGACAAATTAATGATTGGCGGATTAATCCATAATTATACTTTGCCTCAACCACGCTTTCATTTCTTCGTAGCGCCTATGTATGGCACCGGCAGCAAAGCTTTCACAGGCATCGCCCGGGCAGGTTACAATTTTTTAAGTTATGGTTTTATAAGAAAAGCAGAAATAATACTTAGTGGTGCAAAATTTACCATAAATGATTTGGTTGACTCTACCGGTACCAAAAATTTTATGGGATTTACTAAATTGGTTCCATCTATAAAATTGACTTTCAAAAATAAAAATGCCATAAGTACAGTCACAAAATACGTTCAATGGAAAACTTATTTTATAGAAGAAGCATCCTACCTTTTTACAAGAGACACTATCAATCAAATTGATATCATTACTTATCCTAAAACAAAGCGATACTTAAACCAATTGACATTAAGTGTTGACAATAACCGGGCACTTTATCCATATTCCGGAAAATTGGTCGCAGAGCAGGATAATGATTTTTTACGAGTTGCTTTTGATGGAAATTACTATTTTAATTATGCCAAAGCCGGCGGAATGAGTGCAAGGATTTTTGCCGGAAAATTTATTTATCTTGGTGATAAAACATCGAACAAGCAGTACGCAACCGACCGCTATCATTTAAATATGACAGGCCCGAACGGCGCCGAAGATTACACCTACAGCAATTACTTTATTGGAAGAAATGAATTTGAAAAAGCACCTTCTCAACAAATCATGATTCGCGATGGTGGTTTTAAAGTACGTACCGACCTGTTAAACAATAAAATCGGAAAAACAGATGATTGGCTGGCAGCATTAAATTTGAAAACAGATTTTCCCAACTCATTCAATCCCTTGCAGGTATTGCCAATAAAAATTCCTTTAAAATTATTCTTAGATGTGGGTACCTATGCGGAAGCCTGGAAAAAAGATGCCGCCACAGGAAAATTTATTTATGACGCGGGAATACAATTACCCTTATTCAAAGAAATGATAAATATTTACGTGCCATTATTATACAGCAAGGTATATGGAGATTATTTTAAAAATACGCTTGAAAAAAATAAAAGATTCTGGCAAAATATTTCGTTTAGTATAGACATACAAAATTTCAGATTTAATCAATTTTTGAACATTCCTGATCTTTAAAAAGATAATTGAGTTTCAAATGGGTGGGGAAGCAGGTAGTGAATGGATGGTCCCATTCGTAATCTTCACGAATGGATTAAAATCTGAACATCAAAATTCTACTTTTGATTTGATTAGAAATTAATAAATGCAGAATATACAATTTGTAAAGCACAAGGATATTGATAAAATGAAGTGGGACGTGCGTGTCGCTATTGCTTCTAATGGATTAATTTATGCCTGTTCTTATTACTTAGATGTAATGAGCGAAAATTGGGATGCACTGATAATGGATGATTATGAAGCCGTAATGCCTTTAACATGGAATAAAAAGTTTGGAATTTCTTATTTACGGCAACCTCCTTTTACACAACAATTAGGAATTTTTGGGAGCGCCAATTTCGACAAAAAGTTGACCGGCCAATTTATAAAAAAAGCTTTGGAGCGCTATCCTTTTATTGATATTAATTTAAATTATGCAAATGATTGCATAGCGCATTCTACCAAAAAATGTAACCTGGTTCTTTCATTAGAGCGACATTTTGATTTACTAAAAACATCATTTAGGAAAGACCTGGTAAGTAAAGCAACCGTGGCACATTTAATTTATGAATCTTCAGAAGATTTTGAAGAAGCCATAAGAATCTTTAAACAGGCTTATTCGGAAAAGCTTCCAAACCTCGAGAAGTATCATTATGAAAATCTGGTGAAGTTGTGTATTCTACTAAAAAATAAAAATCAAATCTTCGTAAGAAAAGTAAATTCACCAGAGGGGAAATTATTAGCAATGGCAATATTTTTTAAGGACCAAAAAAGGATTTATTATATACTTTCATCATTATTACCAGCGGGCCGGAAATATGATGCAAACGCTTTTCTTTTGTATGAAGTAATCAAAGAATTTTCCGGCCAAAATTTGATTTTTGATTTTGAAGGATCAGACATTCCTTCTATAAAATTTTTCTTTAATAAATTTAATCCTGCGGAGGAAACTTACTGTTCCATAGAAATCAATACACTTCCATTTTGGAAAAAATGGATCAAAAGTGGTTATGATCATTTCAAAAGGTCGCGATTGGGACGGGACTGAAGGTCATATCGGTTGTAGGCTTACCCGGCTTCTCATGATTTATCCGCAGCCGGGCCTGAGGCGGCTCGTCCTGTCTTCCAGAACCTTCCCCGCTACATATAAATCCAGAGGTGTGGTAATCTTTATATTATCCTCCTCTCCTTCTATCAAATGCACTTTTAAACCGAAAGCTTCCACGACGGTTGCCTCATCAGTGAAATTCTCTTTATAATCTATCTTAAATGCCGGCAATAAAATTTTACTATGAAAAGTTTGTGGCGTTTGAACCATCCTTATTTCATCCCGGCTCAATATGCTGTTCTCATCCTTTTCTTCAATACGGATGCTGTCCTTACAGGCAATTGCCGGAATAGCGGTGCCAAATTCCAGCGAACTTTCGTAACATCTTTTTATTAATTCAGGAGTAACCAGGCACCGTACACCATCATGCACAAAAATGATACATTCTTCTTCACCTCCTATCAGTGATATACCACTTTTTACCGAATGAAACCTGGTTCTTCCACCAGCGCATAAACGGAATTTAGAGTTGTCGAAATAGCCATCAATAATTTCCTGTCCTTTGGCAATATGTTCTTCCGGTAATACAAGAATTATTTCAACATCGTTAAATGCAGTCAGAAAAGAATTAATAGTATAATATAATACAGGCTTATGATTCAGCATTAAAAACTGTTTCGGGGTTTCATTTTTCATCCTGCTTCCAATGCCGGCTGCAACTATTATTACTGTTTTTTTCATTACTTATCTTCTATTTCTTTGGTCTTAAATATTCACTTTAAAAATCTTCTGCTCCATTACGTAGAAATACAGGTTGCGGGAGGAATATTTTTAACCATCTTTTATTATTAAGAAAAAATCAAAATCTTACTTTTTTAATCGCGCAAAGTTAAATTAATCATTTAAAGAGATGCCAACAAATTGTGTTTTTGTAAATTGCATTATGCGGATTTTCTTTCTAATTACTTTATTTGGATTATTACTTTCCAACATTAATTGTTCTTCTAAAAAAGAACCTTCAAAAATGCAGCAGGTATTGGGTTTACAAAAAATGAGCGATCTGGCAACAGCCGAATATGTGGTTACTAAAATAATAAAAGCTAATGACAATCAAACCTGGTATAAAATCGGCAACCGCAAAATTTTGATGAGTTGTAAAGCATCCCTGGTAGCGGGAATTGATCTTTCACAGCTAACTGAAAAAGACATTAAAATTGATGGAGAAAATGTAACAATAACACTTCCTCATGCAAAATTATTATACATCAATATAAAACCTGAAGACATAAAAGTGGCCTACCAGGATGTATCACTTTTCAGAACCAACTTTTCGGTGCAGGAAAAAGATAACCTGGCTGCACAGGCAGAAAAACAAATAAAAGAAAGCGCTGATTCACTTGGAATATTTTTGACTGCCGAAACAAATGCAACGCTTTTCATCAACAACTTTTTACAAAAAGTGGGATTTAAGAATATCAATATTAATTTCTCACCCGCAAAAAACCTTCTGCAGTAAATGCGTAAATTTTTACAAAAATATTTAGTGCTCATTGTTGTTGTTTTGGCAATCATTTTTTTGTTTCAAAAGATAAACTGGCTTCCTTCTTTTAAAAATATTTTTAAAAGCCAACCTGTCCTAATTGAAAAAACTCCCATAATAATAACAGAGATCAATACTCTTTCTCAACTGATAACTGTAACCTTTACGGATGAAATAGTGATGGATACTGCAAAAATCGGAAACGGAATGCCCTCATTGCTTCCCACCGCAGTTGGAACTATATTAACACCAGCAATAGATAAACTGGTGATTATTGGGCGGGGCAAAGTACTTGCAGGAACAGATCTCAAAAACATTCAGGATAAAGATATTCAGGTAACCGGCGATTCTATTTACCTCATTTTGCCACACGCAAAGATTTTGCAAACGATTATGAATCCATCGGATTTTGAAACATTCGATGAAAAAGGAAACTGGGATGATAAAGCTGTAATAGCGCTCAAATCGAAGATCAGAAATGAAATAAACATTCATGCGCTGCAACAAAATATTTTACAGCAGGCAGATACACGGTGTAAAAATATTATTGAAACATTTTTAAAAAATACAGGATTTAAAAAAGTTCAAATTGATCTTAAAAATTAAACTTTAGTATGCTTAAATTTATGAAAGGTTGCAATTTATCTTATCATCGCGGGGAATAAAGCCCCGTCCTATGATATTTGTCCGTAAAAAACCTCACCTCAATCTCCATAAATTGCAATTTCATCTTCCCCTTCACTATTTTTCATTCCCCGATACATACCGGCGCTATTGAAAACCAGCGCTGCATTACCTTTTGCGTCCATTCCAATCAATCCACCCTCACCCTTTAACGCCACTAATTTATTTAAAACCACTTCTTCGCATGCCTGTTGCAATGTCATATTTTTATATTCCATCAAACAACTTACGTCGTACGCAGCCACTGCTTTAATAAAAATTTCACCATGTCCCGTACATGAAATGGCACAGGTTTTATTATTGGCATAAGTACCTACACCAATCATGGGGCTGTCACCTATTCTTCCAAACCGTTTATTGGTCATACCGCCTGTAGAGGTTGCGGCAGCAAGATTGCCATCTCCATCGCAAGCCACAGCGCCCACAGTCCCAAACTTTTTATCTCTCATTAAACCAACTAATTTATCGGCTTTATGATCTAATTGATACAAATCGCTATCTCTTATTTCTCTCCATTGATCGTAGCGATATTGGGAGTAAAAATATTCATCCGGTTCTAATTTAATTCCTTGCTTTATGGCAAAATCATTGGCTCCCTTTCCACTTAAAAATACATGTCCGCTATACAACATCACTTCTTCCGCAAGTTCAACCGGGTTTCTTACATTTCGTACGCCTGCAATGGCACCGGCATCAAGATTGCTTCCGTTCATGATTGCCGCATCTAATTCATTTACTCCTTTTTTGGTAAAAACGGCGCCCTTGCCGGCATTGAAAAGAGGATTATCTTCCATCACCACTACTGCAGCCTTCACTGCATGCACTGCGCTTCCACCAATTTCTAGAACTGCATACCCGGCATCCAGCGCATCCTTCAGCGCATCGCGATAAGCTTCTTCTAATTCTGGAGTCATATCTTCTTTCAAAATGGTACCTGCTCCGCCGTGAATGGCTATTGAAATTTTTTGCATCGGTTAAAATTATTAATTCGTCAAAATTAATTTAAAAGGCGTTTACATTCTTTCAGTAATTTTTCTTTATTGATCGGCACGGTTCCTACGTCTTCACAAACAATTCCACCGGCAATATTTGCGATTTCAGCAGATAGATTAATATCCTTAGTGACTGCATAGATTAACGAAGCGACAGCAATCACAGTATCGCCGGCGCCACTTACATCTGCAATATTTCTTCTGTGCGAAGGAATAATTCTATATTTATTTTTCTCCTGGTAAAAAATTCCTTTTTCAGATAAAGTAATTAGTGAAATGGAATGATCTAATTTCTGCTTCAATTGTTCATGAATTTCTGAAAGTAATTCAGGAGAAATCTTTTCCGGTAAGAGGTTAAGCGCTGTAATTGCTTCATTTAGATTAGGTTTAAAAAGCGTTGCATTGGTATAACAAAAAAAGTTTTTCCTTTTAGGATCCACCGTAGTTACGATGTCATTTTCATTACAGAATGTAACCGTATTTGAAATAATACTTTTTGTAAGTATTACTTTATTATAATCCTCCATAATTACAATATCCGGCTTTTCAAAAGTGATAAACTTTAAAATTTGATTTTGTAACTTTTCTTCATCAGCTTCATCTAAATCAACAGTAAATTCTGCATCCAACCGCATCATGTGCTGGTTGCGGCTTATGATACGAATCTTATTAGTAGTAATTCTTTTTTTACTTTCCAGGATAAACCTGGTATCAATATTTTTTTCTTTTAATAATTTTTTCAATTCTACCCCGTCTTCATCATCTCCCAAAATAGTAAGTACTGCAACGGAGGCATCCAATTCTTCTATATTTAATGCAACATTACCTGCACCTCCTATGCGCTTTTCTCTTTTACTAACTGCCACCACCGGCACGGGAGCTTCCGGAGAAATCCTTTCTACATTTCCCCACCAATAGGTATCCAGCATTACATCTCCAATTACCGCTACTTTCAGTTTAGAAATGTCAGCAAACAATTTATCAAGGTCCACATTCATTATTCAACGTTTGAATTATTATTTTTCCGGCCTGAAATGGCAATATAATAAACAGGAATACCAGCCAATACAATGCCCAATCCCCACAAAGTATATAATGGTTTAAAAATGATCAAAAAGACACAAAAAATGATCCCTAAAATAATATAAAGAGCCGGTAAAAAAGGGTATGCAAACGCTTTGTAGGGCCTTTCTGCATCAGGGCGTTTTTTGCGAAGCACAAAAATACCAATGATGGTAAGCACATAAAAAATCACCACTACAAAAGCGATCATATCCAACAGATCATTATAACCTCCGCTAAGGCATAATACAGAAGCTACGACCGCCTGTGCCCACAATGCCCATCCGGGAACTGCATTTTTATTTAACAAAGATGCTTTCTTAAAAAAAAGATGATCCTGTGCCATAGTATAGTAAACCCTTGCGCCAGCAAGAATTAATCCATTATTGCAGCCAAAGGTTGAGACCATTATAAGTACCGCAATCACTACTGCGCCTGCTGATCCAAAAATGGCATTAGAAGCCGCAACAGCTACACGGTCGCCACCGGGAAATGCAATTTCTTTTAATGATAACGCATTTAAATACATCAAATTAGTGGTGATATAAATGATAGAAACGATCAACGTTCCAAGGAAAAGGCTTAGGCCTATATTTCTTTTGGGATTTTTTATCTCTGCTGCAATAAAAGTTACATTATTCCAGGCATCGCTGCTGAAGAGAGAACCTACCATAGAGGCAGCGATAGCACCAATTAAAACAGTACCGGATATTGGAAACCAGTTGCCTCCCTTCACAAAATTTCCGCCTGCTTTTTCTAATTGCATCGCCTGTAGCCCGGTCGTCCAGTTCTCGTTCCAGAAGCTATGCCTTACTAAAAGAAAACCAAGAATGATAAGCCCGAATAAAGATAAAAGCTTAACAGTTGTAAAAGATGTTTGAATTATTTTTCCTCCTTTAATTCCTTTTGTATTGGTATAGGTTAAAAATATTATTGAAGCAATGGCTAAAACCTGTGCCGCAGAAATATGAAAATTGCCAATAGTTATCAGAAAAACATTTTCGCCAACCTCCGGAATAAGGTATGCTGTAAACCTGCTGAAAGCCACAGCTACAGCTGCTATAGTAGCTGTTTGAATAACTGTAAACGAGCTCCATCCATATAAAAACCCGGCCAGGGGATTAAAAGCTTCTCTCAAATAAACATATTGGCCCCCGGCTTTTGGAAACATTCCACTCATTTCTCCATAACTAACGGCTGCCATCACGGTCATCAAACCGGTGATGATCCATACTACTATTAGCCAACCTGCGCTTCCAACATTTCTGACAATATCTGTGCTTACAATAAAAATGCCTGAACCAATCATTGATCCGGCTACGATCATAGTGGCATCAAACAGTCGTAAACTAGGTTTAAAAGCGGTAGCATGTTCACTCATAAAAAAAATCCCTTTTTTTTAAATAAAGGGATTGAAGATATATATTTATTTCAGAGGTTGAAATCATTTTTTCTTTTCAGTATACAATTCATTTAATCCTGTAATCACATCCGGCGTAATATTGAGGGTAGAATCTTTGTAAAACATAAATCCAGGTTCATAAGAAAATATGTAAGAATACCTTCCATCTTTATTATAATCCTTCAAAAAGTTTTGAATACGGTTTAAAATATCTTCTTTCATTTTTGAATTATAATTATACAATTCATTGTCTATTGATTGTTTGCGCGATTGAAGATCCTGCTGCATTTTATTAATTTCCTGCATTGCAGTTTCCTGTTCCTGCTGACTCATTGAAGCTGCCTTTTGTTGCAATTGTCCCGCCCGGGCCTGATATTTTTTCTGCATGTTGGTGATCTCATCATTTGCTGCTGCCTGTTTACGCTCAAAGTCAGTTTTTATTTTTTTATAATAGGCGTAATTGCTTTGCAAAGAATCAAGATCAATATAGGCCACTTTACTTTTTTCATTTCCATTTTGCGATACAGAAGATTTCGCCACTTGAATAGCATTGCTTTTTCTGTTACCAAATTGCAAATAGTATAAGTAGCCTACCAACGCCAATAAAATAATATTGATAACGAGTAAAATATTTTTCATCAAAAAAATTTATGCGGGCAAGATAAAAAAAACGAACGGTTACATGAATAAACAGGCCTGATTTAGGAAACAGTTAACAGGGCGGTGATTGAGGGATTTGAGGGCTGAGATTGAAGGATCGGGCGAAGAAGTGAAGAAAGTGATCCGTGTGATGGATTGAACAGGGAAGAAGTGAAAAAATAAGTGCTCAGAGCACAAAATCACGATCACATAATCATAAAATCACCAAATCACCTATCTCCAAATCGCCAAATCACCGATCGGCCAATTACCAAATTACCAAATAAAAAATTATAAATATTTTGTAACCTTTTTCTATCCTTCTCACTCTATAATAAAAACGATTAAAATGAAAAAAATTAAACTCCTGACTAAATCAGCTATTTGCTTAGTGATTAGTTCAGCGTTGTTTTCAATGACCGCTACAGCGCAGAAAGCACACAAACTTACAGACCCCGAAATTGCATCAGTTGCTGTTACGGCCAACCAAATTGATATTGATTATGCAAACATAGCACAACATAAATCTAAAAATGCGGAAGTATTAAAATTTGCCGGAACTATGGCTAAAGACCACCAATCGGTTATTGATCAGGCCGTAGCCTTAGCAACCAAATTAGGCGTTACTCCTATGACAAATGCTACCACCAAAGCATTTCTTGCAGGTGCAACCAAAACAAAAGCAATGCTCAATTCAAAATCAGGAAAAGCTTTTGATAAAGCATATGTTGATAACGAAGTAGCTTACCACAAAGCAGCAATTAAAGAAGTAGAACATGTATTAATTCCTGATGCAACCAATGGTGAATTAAAAAGTTTATTGCAATCTGCATTGCCACTCTTTAAAGCACACCTTGCACATGCCGAAATGATTCAAAAGAGTTTGAAAAAATAAATCTTAATATCTTAATCTTAATCTTAATCTTAATTATCAAACATGAAACAAGCAGTAAAAATCTTTCAAATCAGCACGTATTTAGTATGTGGTATGTTTCTTTTAAACAGTTGCAATTCCGGAAGCTCCTCAAAGGATGCAGTAAGTGATACAACGGCCACTACAACTACGACTACAACCGCACCTGCGCCAGCCGCAACTACTGATTCAAGCACAGCTTCTCAAAAACTTACTGATCCGGAAATAGCTTCCATAGCGGTTAACGCAGATCAGATTGACATTGATTATGCCACTATCGCAAAGAAAAAATCTAAAAACGCAGATGTATTAAAATTCGCCGCAACAATGGCTAAAGATCACCAAAGCGTAAACGATCAGGCCATAGCATTAGCAAAAAAATTGAATGTTACACCAAAAGACAACCCTATAACACAATCATTGTTATCAGGTGCTGCAACTACTAAGGAAACACTCAATTCAAAATCCGGTGCAGACTTTGACAAAGCTTACATCGATAATGAAGTAGCCTATCATAAAGCTGCAATTGACCTGGTGGAAAATAAACTAATTCCCGATGCGTCCAACGCGGAATTAAAAAGTTTGCTGCAAAGTGCATTGCCCATTTTTAAACAACATCTGGAACATGCAGAAATGATTCAAAAACAGATCTCAAAATGAGAAATACAATAAAAGTATTCCGGAACAGCGTGTACTTTTTAGTCACGCTGTTTCTTTTAAACGGATGTTCATCACCCGAAGGGAATAAAACAAAAAATGAAACAGTAAAAGAAAAACCACTTCACTCAACAGATACTGTGGTTATTAAACAGATGCAGTTTACACCTGCCCAACTGAATGTTAAGAAAGGCGACACTGTCGTTTGGATTAATAATGATCTTGTGGCGCACGATGTAACTTCGGCTAAAAATAAAAAATTATATTCTGATACAATTAATGTTGGAAAATCGTGGAAATGGGCTGTTACGGACAGTGTAGGCTATTTTTGTTCAATACATCCCTCAATGAAAGGTGAAATACTCGTAAAATAAAAGTAACTTAGATGAACTTTATTAAGAAAATAAGGTGGAAGAAACTTTTTAAACTGAGTAAAATTGCCAAAAGATCTTGAGAATTTTTCTGACGAGGATATTATCCATAGTATTAATAGCGGCGAAGCTGAGTTGTATGAAATTTTAATCAGAAGATACAATTCGTTTCTTTATAAAATAGGAAGAGCGTATAGGTACAATCACCAGGATACAGAAGATCTGATGCAGGAAACTTACATCAGCGCATTTAACAATCTTTCTAAATTTGAGAACCGGTGCTCTTTTAAATCATGGTTTACAAAAATTATGCTTAATCAATGTTATCAAAAAAAGCATAAATTAAGTTTTACGAAGGAAGTGGCAATGGATGATCCGGAAATGGAAAAGACAAATTCTTTATTTCAAAATTATTCTACAAATGAGAATGGTATTGTAAATAGGGAACTCGGAGATATAATAGAGAATGCAATTCATGAAATGCCGGAAGATTACCGTTTGGTATTTACACTCCGTGAATTAAATGGATTGAGCGTTTTGGAAACCGCAGAATCTCTTGATATTTCTGAAAACAACGTGAAAGTAAGATTCAGCCGCGCTAAAACGATGCTGAGGTTAAAAATAAGAAAAATGTACTCAACACAGGAAATTTTCGATTTTAATAAAAATAAAAATAATTAAAGAAACCACGCGTGGAAAAGAGATTAGAAGAATATACTGATTTGGATATTATCCATAAAGTTATTAATGGTGATATAGATCAATATGAAATTCTGATAAAAAGATACGATTCTTTTCTTTATAAAATTGGAAGATCGTACAGATACAATCACCAGGATACAGAAGATCTGATGCAGGAAACGTATATAAGCGCCTATTGCAACCTTCAAAAGTTTGAAAACCGTTCCTCTTTTAAAACGTGGTTAACAAGAATTATGCTTAACCAGTGCTATCAGAAAAAACACAAACTCAGTTTCCAGAATGAAATAATCACAGATGATCTTCAAACAGAAAAATCAAATGTTATGTTTCACCCTTCCCCTAATAACGAAAAATATACCGTGAATAAAGAACTCGGGCATGTGTTAGAAAATGCCATCCACGATATTCCCGAAGATTACAGAATGGTTTTTACCCTCCGGGAATTAAACGGGTTAAGTGTTCATGAAACTTCAGAATCATTGGATATATCGGAGAGCAATGTGAAAGTCCGATTAAACCGTGCCAAAACTATGCTTCGTGAAAAGATAGAAGAGATGTATTCCCCTGAAGATATTTTTGAATTCAATCTCGTCTATTGTGCCGGTATGGTAAAGCGGGTAATGGATAAGATAAGAGAGTTGAAATCGTGAATCGTGAATCGTGAATAAAATACTTAAAAAAATGAAAGAACAAAGCACAATATATTCAAATCAGAATAAAAGCTGTATAGAAGAATTTGAAGAAGGCCATATCACTTTTTCTCCTGAAGCATCATTATGCAGTGATGCGTTTCTAATGAATGATGAAGAGAAAATAAAAATCATTGCCGCGCATTTCAAAGAGATTATGCGCACTTTAGGACTTGATCTGAATGATGACAGTTTGAAGGGATCGCCACAACGGGTTGCAAAAATGTATGTGAAAGAAATCTTCAGCGGATTAAATCCTGATAACAAACCCAAGGTTACCTTATTTGAAAATAAATACCAGTTCAATGGAATGTTGATCGAAAAGGATATCACATTTTATTCTAATTGCGAGCATCACTTTGTCCCTATTATTGGAAAAGCACATATTGCCTACTTCTCTTCCGGAAAAGTAATTGGACTGTCAAAAATAAATAAGTTGGTTCAATATTATGCCAAAAGGCCACAAGTGCAGGAACGGCTCACTATTCAAATAGCTGAAGAATTGAAGAAAACTTTGAATACTGAAGATGTTGGTGTAGTAATAGACGCCGTCCATTTATGTGTGGCCTCACGCGGAATAAAAGATACCAACAGCAGTACCATTACCTCTCACTTTTCCGGAAAATTTTTACAAAAGGAAATTAAGGATGAATTTCTGGGATTGATAAAGTAATTGAATGGTTACACTTCTTTATCGTTGAATGGATACTTCTTAAATCACCGATCACCAAATCCCTTATCACCGATCACGGCTCCTGCTTCCCGCATACAATTCATATTCCAACAAACGGCAATCAATCTTACCATTATAAAACTCAATTTTCCGCTTTGCCTTCAGTCCTATTTTTT
>JBDTEK010000329.1:0-6975 GCA_039922575.1 Ginsengibacter sp. | reverse complement strand
TTACCAATTTAAAAAATAAGGAAGAAGAACTTTCAGCTTTATCTGAAAAAGGAAAATTCATAGCCAGGAAAAATTATACAAAGGAAAAATATGTAACCGGGCTACTAAGTATTTATGATGGCATTGCCGCCACATCAGACCTCAGGCCTCAGGCCAGCACTGTCTAAAGCTGTTAAGAATCCATGATAAAAATATTACAACGTTAAAATAAAAAAATATAATTTTTAAAAACAACTTGAACCCTCCTAAAAATATCCTCTTTATCTCCTACGATGGCCTAACCGACCCTCTTGGCCAAAGCCAGATAATTCCCTATCTTATCGGGCTTACAAAGTTTGGTTATCAGTTTACTATTTTAAGTTGCGAGAAGCCGGAGAAGTTTAAGAAGTATAAGAATGAGGTAGAAAGTATTTTGAGGCCTTATCATATAAAATGGACTCCCATTCGCTACCATAAAAAGCCTCCTGTGCTTTCTTCTGTTTATGATGTAATGATGTTGAAAAAAAAAGCAAAACAACTTCATGCACGCGAAAGGTTTGACATGGTTCATACGCGTGCAGGCGTGCCGGCATTAATTGGTTTGTGGATGAAGAAAACATTGGGCGTTCGATTTCTAAATGACATCAGAGAATTTTATGCGGATGGCCGTGTGGACGGTGGCATGTGGAACACAAAATATTTTATTTACAAAGTCATTTACAATTTCTTTAAAAAGAAGGAGGATGAAGAGGTGCGGTACAGCGATGGCATGGTTTGCCTCACTTTTGCAGCGGAAAGGATTATTCAACAATGGCCACATTATAAAGAGGAGGTTCCTTTGGAAGTAATTCCCTGTAGCGTGGATATGGATTTATTTGATCCGCAAAAGATTGAAATTAGTTTAAAAGAAAAATTTAAAACTGACCTTGGTATTAAGAAAAACGATTTCATTATTACCTATTTAGGCTCCATTGGCGGCTGGTACCTTACGGAAGAAATGATGCAGTTTTGCAGGATTTTATCCGATGAAATTTCAGCTGTAAAGTTTCTGTTTATTTCACCGCACCAGCACGACATCATTTTGAAAACTGCACAAAAAGCAGGGATTGCAAAAGAAAAAATAATCGTAACACATGCACAGAGAAATGACGTGCCGGTACTTCTTTCTTTAAGCAATTATTCAATCTTTTTTATAAAGCCTTGCTATTCCAAATTATCTTCTTCACCTACCAAACATGCGGAAATCATGGCTATGGGAATCCCCGTTATCACCAATGCAGGTGTTGGTGATGTAGCCGGAATTATCGAAAAATATAAATCAGGAATTGTGCTTAGTAAATTAAATGAAACAGAATTTCTTCAGGCTGCTGAATCTATTTCCAAAGGAATTTCTTTTGATAACAACAAAATAAGAAACGCAGCAAAAGAGTTTTATGATTTGCAGAAGGCCATTTTTAAATACCAGAAAATTTACAAGGAAATTTTATGGGATAAGTAGAGGGAAAGGTTGCAAGCCCTAATCAGTTCATTCCAACTTTTAAAAATAATTTTCCATGGGTGGTAATCTTAATTTTTAGATAGACTAATTTTTGGTATTATCTTTATTGCAAATCCATATGTAAGAAAATTAATGAAGCTTGTTTTTCAAAGATGATTAAATTGGATTTTGAAGAATAATGGTAAACTCCTAAATGAAAATGAGAAAAGGAAAATTGGTAATCTCATTAGATTTTGAAATCTATTGGGGCGTACATGATGCGGTTTCATTAAAAAAATACAGAGATAATTTGCTCGGTGTGCGAAAGGCGATTCCGGCTTTGCTGCAATTGTTTGCCCAGTATCATATCAACGCTACATTCGCAACCGTGGGATTACTTTTTTTTGGTGATAAGGAAGAATTATTAAATAATTTACCTCAAAAAAAACCTCAATATTCGCTACCTGAACTTTCTCCTTATCATGCTCAAATCGCTTTGGCAGGAAATAATGAAGAAGAGGATCCTTTGCGCTTTGGGCTTTCGCTGATCAGGGCAATTCAACGGGCTAACCAGGAAATTGGATGCCACACTTTTTCACATTATTATTGTCTTGAAAAAGGGCAAACACCCGAAGATTTTAAAGCAGATCTGAAAAGCGCAAAAAATATTGCAACCCAAAAAGGAATCGAATTAAAGAGTTTTATTTTTCCACGTAATCAGTATAACGAAACCTACCTTAAAATTTGTAAAGAAGAAGGATTCACTTCGTACAGGGGAAATGAAAATTCGGTGCTTTTTTCTTCTAAGACACAAGGAAATGAAACACGTTTTCGCAGGCCATTCCGCCTCGCAGATGCTTACATTAATTTAAGCGGCCACAATTGTTATTCTGACGAGGAAATGAAAAAAGACGAACTTATTAATATACCATCAAGCCGGTTTTTAAGGCCTTATTCAAAAAGACTATCGTTTTTAGATAATTTAAAATTAAGACGCATTACAAGAGGAATGGATTATGCGGCAAAAAATGGGCTGACTTATCATTTGTGGTGGCATCCTCATAATTTTGGAGCAAACCTTAAAGAGAATCTTTCTTTTCTTAATAAAATTTTATTGCATTTTCGGACGTTAAACAGTAAATATAACTTTGAAAGTATGAGCATGCAACAATTGACAAATGAAATAAACAAGGAACAATGAATGGCTCCAAAATAGTGCTTCTGGCAGGAAAGGGAATTACAACCAATATTTTGTATAATGCGCTGAATGAAGAATTTAATATTGAAAAAATTATTCTGGAAGAATCTGTAAGTAAAAAAGAATTTTTAAAAAAAAGAATAAAACGTCTCGGCATCAGGAAAGTTTCAGGCCAGGTGATGTTTCAACTTTCAATAGTTAAGGTTCTAAATTTTTTCTCTGGAAAAAGAAAAATGGAAATATTGCAGGAATACAGCTTAAAAGATGCGCCGTTGCCGGAAGATAAAATTATTTCCGTGTTATCGGTTAATGATGAAGAATGCATTTCTATTTTGCAAAAAATAAATCCCGCTATTGTCGTCATCATCGGAACCCGCATTATATCGCAAAAAACCCTTTCGTGTATTCCGGCAAAATTCGTAAATATTCATGCGGGCATTACTCCAAAATACAGGAATGTTCATGGTGCTTACTGGGCGCTCGTAAATAATGACCCTGAAAATTGTGGCGTCACCGTTCACCTTGTGGATTCAGGAATAGACACGGGAAGTATTATTTACCAGCAGCCGATAAAGATTACCGGAAAAGATAATTTTGTTACCTATCCATTTCTTCAATTGGGAGAAGGAATTATTTATTTAAAAAAAGCGTTGAGGAATATTTTAGAAGAAAATCTTGTTTTAAAGAACGGGGTTTCTGAAAGTAAAATATGGCATCATCCTACTTTTTTGGAATATTTATATTATAGAATTGTTCATAATAAAAAATGAAAGCTCCTTATACGATACCTCGTTTTCTCATTATTGGCGCAGGCTTTTCCGGCGCTGTAATAGCGCATGAACTTGCAAAAAGTATGGAATGCGAACTCGATATTTGGGAAGAGAAATTACATGTGGCAGGCAACTGTTATACTTCGCGCGATGAAGAAACCGGAATTATGGTGCATCGTTATGGGCCACATATTTTTAATACAGATAAAAAGGAAATATGGGATTATATCAACCAATTTATTCAAATAAAGCCCATCATTCATAGAGTAAAAGCCGTTGCTAACGGTAATGTGTATTCGCTGCCAATAAACCTTCATACTATTAACCAGTTTTTTAAGAAAACTTTTTCTCCCGAAGAAGCAAAAGTATTTTTGCAAAGCCAGGCAGAACCCATTAAAGATCCGAAAAGTTTTGAAGAACAGGCTTTAAGCCTCATCGGGCGTGATTTGTATAAAGCATTTTTTTATGGCTACACAAAAAAACAGTGGGGCTGCGAGCCGTCTGAGCTTCCTGCATCTATATTAAAACGACTGCCTGTACGCTTTAATTACAACGATAATTATTATAATAATGAATTCAGCGGTATTCCGATTGAAGGTTACACACCTTTCGTTGAAAAGCTACTCAACCATAAAAATGTTCATGTAGCACTTAACAGAAAGTTTGATCCTTCAGATGATATTTCAAATTATAATCATGTTTTTTATACCGGCCCGATAGACGCTTTCTTTAATTATAAACATGGGCGGCTTGGTTACCGGACTGTCTTATTTGAGCCATTTGTAAAAGAGGGCGATTACCAGGGTACTTCCGTAATCAATTATTGCGAAGAAAAAGTGCCATTTACCCGTATTACCGAGCATAAACATTTTACTCCCTGGGAAAATCACGAAAAAACCATCTGCTTTAAAGAGTTTAGCAAAGAAACCTCCGGAAGCGATCTTCCATTCTATCCCAAAAGGCTTGCAAAAGATAAAACGCTATTATATAAATATAGAGAAGAAGCTAACTCTCTGGAAAACATATCGTTTTTAGGAAGATTAGCCACTTACAGATATATGGATATGCATCATGTAATAAGTGAGGCAATTAATTTCTCTAAAATTGTTACCTCCGCTTTTTCATCCAATAAAATGATTCCGGCTTTTCCTAACGAGGAAAAATAAAGGAGCATTTGAAATTTCCTGTCCCGCTGCAATAACTTTCTTTTCCATACGTTTTCTATTCCTAATCCGGTATTAATTGAAAACGAAACCAATTGCTATGGAAAAGATTATTGCCGTAGTGGTTACCCACAATCGGCAGCAGCTATTATCAGAATGTATCAGGGCATTAAAGAATCAGACACGGCCCCTTGACGAAATACTTGTGATTAATAATAATAGTACAGATAATACTGAAGCCTGGTTAAAAGATCAACCTGGTTTGGAATTTATTACACAGCCAAATGTAGGTGGCGCAGGCGGATTTTATACCGGTATTAAAACTGCTTATGGTAAAGGTTTTGATTGGATGTGGCTAATGGATGACGATGGTTATCCCAAAGAAGATGCACTGGAAAAATTGCTTGAAGGAAATGAAGAGCCTTTAATGCTGCGCAACTGCGCCGTAATTAATAAAGAAGACAAACAAAGTTTTGTGTGGAAAACCAGGCATTATAAGACACTCGCGGAAGTAGATAGAAAAATCATTATGGATGTTTCTCATCCATTTAATGGAACGTTGATCCACAGAAAAATTGTTGAAAAAGTAGGATTTCCTAAACCGGGACTTTTTGTTTGGGGCGATGAAACGGAATATCGTTTCAGGATCATCAATAAATTTAAAATTCCTTATTGTACCGTTTCGGATAGCATTCATTACCATCCTGCTTCCACTTATACTTTTAAAGCAGATTGGGATTTTAAAAATAACTGGAAAATGTACTATTATTTAAGAAACCGTTTTGCTATTTTGCGTTCGCGTTTTTATCAAAGTATTTTACTTTCTACGTTCATGTACTTAGGCTTTATTCTTTTATTTGCCGGCACTGTTTTGTTTTTTCAAAAAACCAATAAATTACAAAAGCTCGCTTTTATTTTATGGCCGTTAAAAGATGCGTTAATTAGTAAATACAATACGACTCCGGATATTATTTTGCAAAAGGTTTCAAAAAGACCCGCTTTTTCATTTAGTAATTATTTTCAACCACAAATAAAATTATATAAAGAACTACTTCCCAATGCTGCTTCCCCTACGTTGCAGGAATTGGAAAGGGCATAAGAATGATCAATCTGACGATTTTCGCATGATTGATAATTTTACACTTACACACAATGAATTTAAAACCCTTACTCAATGAATTATGGCGATATTATATTATTTCCGCTATGGCTTATTCTGCTTAATTTCTTTTTTGGAAAAATAAGAAATACCTATAAAGATCCATTACTTCGAAAATACCATAAGCAGGCATTTTGGGTTAAAATGATTGGCTGTGTGGCGTTCTTTATTTACAGCGGAATACTTGCACCTGCTGACTCCATCGGCCTTTTTCAGCGCGAAGGAAACCAAATTTATCAACTTATTCTTCATGATGCGGAAAATGTGAAGTGGCTTTTCAGGAGTGGAAAGGACTTTGATCTTACTCTTTTAAAGGAAAATTTAAATGGGCCCTATTATCAATCGGAAGCCAATTTTATGGTGATCCGCCTTGATGCTATTTTTTCTTTCATTACGTTTGGAAGGTATTCTGCCATAAGTTTAATTTTCGCAGCTATTGCCTTTTCAGGCTTATGGAAATTATTTCTCTTTTTCTACAGCCAATATCCAAAAATGCACAGGCAGTTTGCCATGGCAATTCTTTTTTTTCCAACAGTTGTATTCTGGAGTGGAGGCGTAATGAAGGATACTATTTGCATCGCCGCCTTAGGATGGATCACTCATGCATTGTATGAGCTGCTTTACCTCAAGAAATCAATCCTGAAAAACTGTATTCTTCTGTTTGTTTTCGGCTATCTTCTGGTAATTATTAAAGTGTATATATTACTTGCCTACGTTCCTTTTTTCCTTCTTTTTATTATTCTGAAAAAGATACATGGTGTGAGAAATACGATTTTAAAATTTGTACTTGCTCCTGTACTTATTACTGCTACTATTTTTGCTTTTATGCAGGTTCTTAATTCTTATGATAAGGAATTAGGTGGCTATGCAATGGAAGATGTAACTACCACCATCACTACATTAAATTCTGCTATGGCGCAAAGAAATGGGGCTGATGATGCAGCTTCCAATTTCAAACTCGGCGCGGATTTCGATGGCTCCTATTCGGGGCTAATTAAAATGGCGCCTTATGCGATAGGAGCTACTTTTTTCCGCCCGTTCATTTGGGAAGCTCATAAATTATCACAGTTAATGGCTGCTTTGGAAAGCCTTGTTTTAATATTTTTTACTCTTTTTACTCTATTTAAGGGAGGATTTAAAATTTTTATAAAATTGATACTGACGGATCCACTTATTATGTACTGTTTCCTTTTTTCGATTGTTTTCGCATTATTTGTAGGGACAAGTAC
>JBDTEK010000328.1:0-10533 GCA_039922575.1 Ginsengibacter sp. | reverse complement strand
AAGCAACTCCCGTACCAGCTTTTAAAAAATTTTGAATTTCTTATCTTTGCGCCTTCAATTTTATCCGCCTCCACCAGGCCCTTGATTCATCCTGTAAATGTTTCACGATAAAACGGATAAACTTTTTAAGTACTATGGTATTATTGCACAATCGCGTTTCTCAAAAAGAATTGAAGTTACGCTTGAGCGAAGAGAATGAACCGCGTATCACTATCTCGTTTTATAAATATTCATTTGTCGAGGACCCGCAAGGGTTTCGCGATGAGTTGTATAAGAATTTAAATGATATTAAAGTGTTTGGCCGCATCTATATTGCATCCGAAGGTATCAATGCGCAATTGAGTGTGCCGGAATCAAATTTAGAAGCATTCAAAAATTATTTAAACTCTATTTCATTGCTAAAGAATGTAATGTTAAACAATTCAGTAAAAGATGGAAAAAGTTTTTGGGTATTGAAAGTGAAAGTAAGAAGCAAAATTGTCGCTGACGGAATTACCGATTCCCATTTTGACATGAGCAAGAAGGGAAAATACGTGGATGCAATTTCTTTTAATAAACTAACTGACGATTCTGAAACTGTCATTGTAGATATGCGCAACCATTATGAATATGAAGTAGGCCATTTTAAAAATGCTATTGAAATTCCATCCGATACTTTTAGAGCGCAACTACCTATGGCCGTTAGTATGCTCGAGGAAAACAAAGACAAGAATATTATCATGTATTGCACAGGCGGCATTCGTTGTGAAAAAGCCAGCGCTTACATGCTGCTGAATGGATTTAAAAATGTTTACCATCTTGAAGGCGGTATTATTCAATATGCCAACAAAGTAAAAAAAGAAAACCTGCCGAATAAATTTCTTGGAAAAAACTTTGTTTTTGATGGAAGACTGGGAGAAAAGATTGGAGAGGAAGTGATCAGTCATTGCCATCAATGCGGTTCTCCGTGCGATACACACACTAATTGTGCAAATGAAGCCTGTCACTTACTTTTTATTCAATGCGCAGACTGTGCTGAAAAATACAAAGGCTGCTGTTCAGAAGAATGTTTGTCTGTTTTTAATCTTCCCGAAGAAGAAAGAAAAATAAAAAGAAAAGGAAAAAAGAATGGGATCATGATTTTTAATAAATCAAGAGAAAGAATGGAAGGATTGATGAAGCGTTAAGTAGTGAAAAGTGAGTAGCAAGTAGTAAGAAGCAAGTAGCAAGTTTTTAAAAAGAAAAAAATGCCACACATTAATTTCGAATTCAAAGCCCATTCTCAACACATAGAACTATTAGAAGATAAATTGCTTGAATTGAATCCGGAGTTTATTGGAATAGACAATCAGACAGATACTTATTTTAATGTTCCTAAAGGAAGATTAAAACTCCGCGAAGGCAATATCGAAAATGCACTTATTTATTATGAGCGCAAAAATATTGAAGGGGCTAAGCAATCAGACATCATTTTATACAAACATCAACCGGCAAAATCTTTAAAAGATATTTTAATAAAAGTTAACGGTATAAAAGTAATCGTAAACAAAACCCGCAAAATATATTTCATCAAAAATGTGAAATTCCATTTTGATCATGTAGAAGGCCTGGGGAATTTTGTTGAAGTAGAAGCGATCAGTAACACGGGAAAAACAAGCATCAAAAAATTAAAAGCACAATGCGAAAAATATGCTGAACTTTTCGAAATAAAGGAATCAGATTACATCTCAGTATCCTACAGCGATTTAATTTTGGATTTATTGCATGGTTGATTTACTTAAAGATTTAATTTTTTATCGTTTCTTATTATACTTTTGAATTGAAATCTTTATTTAAATTGATCACCTTTGTTTTTAACCGTTTAACCAATAGCTAAAATGTTCGATTTCCGCCTGCAGGTTTTTCAAACAGTTGCCAAAAGAATGAATTTTACGAAGGCCGCAGCCGAACTTTATATTTCGCAACCGGCCGTCACCAAACATATCCAGGAATTGGAGCAACATTTTAAAGTAAAACTTTTTGATAGAAATGGATCTAAAATTAAACTCACCGATGCAGGAGAAACTCTACTTCATTATACCGAACAATTATTTTCACTTTATCGCACTCTTGAGTTTGAAATGAATGGGTTGACAATGCAACAAAGCGGCAGGCTTAGAATAGGCGCCAGCACTACCGTTTCCCAATATGTTCTTCCGCCCGTACTTGCTTCATTTCATAAAAAATTTCCCGATGTTAAAGTAACACTCACTAATCAAAATACCGAAAAAATAGAAGCATCTCTACAAAACAAAGAAATTGATCTCGGCGTTATTGAAGGCCGTTCTAAAAACACTTCTATAAAATATACTGAGTTTTTAAAAGATGAAATTGTAGTGGTTACCTCATCTAAAAATCAATCTATAAAGAAAGAAACTATTTTACCAAAAGACTTAAAAAATATTCCTTTGTTATTACGGGAGCCTGGCTCTGGTACTTTAGAAGTAATTACGCACGCATTAAAATCTGCCGGAATTAAAATGCGTGAATTGAAAATAGAAATGCAATTAGAAAGTACAGAAAGCATGAAATCATACCTGTTACATTCTTCCTGTGCTGCCCTACTTTCCATTCATTCCATTTTGGCTGAATTACAAAAAAATGAATTTCGTATCATAGATATAAAAGGATTGAATATAGAAAGATATTTTTATTTTATTCAATTACATGGTCAGGTGGAAGCGTTGCCGGACCTGTTTATGAAGTTTGCACGCCACCATAACTTTAAGTAATAGCATATTATTAATAACGATTTCTTTTTCATTGCGGTACTGGTGAATTTTGCATCATAAAAAATCACCAGTTTATGAATAAAGAAAGCGCAATTCCTGTACAGCAAAGGTTTCAAAACCTGTTGAAGAAAAGCATTTCAACAAGAGAAATCATTTTCATCATTGCATTAATATTTTGTTTAACTCCATTAGTTTCACCACCGGTAGCTTTATTAATTGGATTCGCATTGGCACAGTTCGTAGGCCATCCCTATTTGCATCTCAACCATAAAGCCACCTCTTTTTTACTGAAAGTTTCAGTAGTTGGCTTAGGTTTCGGAATGAATGTACAAAGCGCGGTTCTTGCTGGCAGAGAAGGAATTATTTTTACTATTGCTTCCATCACAGGCACTCTTGGCCTTGGGTTATTATTGGGACGTTTTTTAAAAATTGAAAAGAAAACATCCCACCTTATTTCCTGCGGCACAGCTATTTGTGGAGGCAGTGCCATTGCGGCTATAAGCCCCGTAATAAAAGCAGAAGAAAAACAAATTTCTATTGCCCTGGGCACCATATTTATTCTCAATTCTATTGCATTATTTCTGTTTCCATTTGTAGGCCATTTACTCCATTTATCCCAAACACAATTTGGCCTCTGGAGCGCTATCGCCATACATGATACCAGTTCTGTAGTAGGAGCTGCTAACAAATATGGCGCACAGGCATTACAGGTAGCTACTACGGTTAAACTGGCGCGGGCATTATGGATCATCCCGGTTTCTTTGATAACCTCCTTCTTCTTTAAAACCGGCAAACGAAAAATCAGTATTCCTTATTTCATAGGCTTATTTATTTTAGCGATGATCATCAATACATATCTTCCTGTTATTCATCCCGTCTCCGCGGTAATGGTTAATTTGGCAAAGATTGGATTGACGGTTACACTTTTTTTGATCGGAGCAGGATTATCCTCTAATGATTTAAAATCAGTCGGCGTAAAACCATTATTACAGGGCGTTATTTTATGGATGGTAATCTCCGTAGTTGCTCTTTATGCAGTTATGCATTTTGCAGCTTAAATTTTAAAGAAATATTTTGGGCTGTGGGCTGAAGTTCTTTGGGGAACGGTAGTTCGGGCTGTCGGGCAGTATCTTTACCGCAATAGTCCATTCTGATTTCAACCTATGTAAAGCGGTAAAGGATACTTGCCCACATCCCGCAGCCCTTCAGCATTAGATACTTTGGGCATCAATCGCAACTGCGTCATTTCCGTATCTCATTCGAATAGTTTCTGCAGAAACTTTGAGTTGATAATAGCCGCCTTTCCCCAGGTATTATTGAAATAGATCCATGCTTCTGAAGGATTTGCGATTTTTATTTGGTTATACAGATCTTCAATGAATTTTTCCGGATAAATTGATTTGTATAAAACCGGTACGCCATGTAAACGATAATAAATATTTCCGGTTGTCACTATTACTTCATCTGATAATTTTGGAAAGCTAACTCCGCAAAAAATGATGCTATGTTTTGAAAATTCTTCCAATACATTTTCATTCCACCAACTTTTGTTACGAAATTCCACCACATTTTTAAAAGCCGGATCAAGGCTGTTGACAATCAGGTCCAACGCTTCAGAAGAATAACTTAGTTGAGGTGGCAATTGAAATAATACGCAACCTAACTTTTCCTTTAATCTCAAATTGACGCTGTTATAAAAGTCAGTAAGCAAAGATTGGCAACCGGAAAATTTTTTGTAATGAGTAATCAACCTTGGCGCTTTTACAGAAAACCTGAAATCTGCCGAACTGCTTCCATACCATTTTTCCAGCGATTTTTCTGTAGGAAATTTATAAAAAGTGACATTTAATTCGAGTGTATTAAAATGCTCACAATAAAATTGAAACCATTTTGACTGTGGCAATTTTTCTGGATAAAAAACATCTTTCCATTCCTTATAATGAAATCCGGAACAACCAATATAAATTTTGGACATTGTCAAAAAAATATGTAATGGACGGAGGTTATTTGAATTTATTATAATTTTTTCAGCGCAGCTACAATCCTTTCCTCAGTTTCCTCATCACTCAATTCTTCAGGCACAAATTTTTCTCCGATTAGTTTCTCATACAATTCAATATAACGGTCATGGATAGTTGCAATCCATTCTTCACTCATTTGTGGTACCTGTTGGCCTTCTTTTCCCATAAAATCATTTGCTATAAGCCATTCCCTTACAAATTCCTTACTAAGCTGTTTTTGTTTTAAGTTTTTTGATTGCCTTTCTTCAAAGCCATCCGCATAAAAATACCTCGAACTGTCTGGAGTATGTATTTCATCAATCAAAATAATTTTATCATTTAGTTTTCCAAACTCATATTTGGTATCTACCAGTATTAAACCTCTTTTAGCAGCAAGCTCTTTTCCTCTTTCGAAAAGTAAAAGAGTATATTTTTCAATTTGCTCATAATCTTCCGCGGAAACAATTTTTCTCTTTATAATTTCTTCTTTACTTATATCTTCGTCATGTCCTTCTGCCGCCTTTGTGGAAGGTGTTATTATAGGAGCGGGAAAATAATCGTTTTCCTTTAAACCATCAGGCATTTTTACGCCACATAATATTTTTTCACCTGAAGAATAGGTGCGCCAGGCGTGCCCTGTAAGATTCCCTCTTACCACCATTTCTACCTTAAAGGGAATGCATTTTACCCCAATGGAGACGTTAGGCGCGGGAACGCTTACCAGCCAGTTATCACAAATATCAGCCGTGTGTTCAAGCATATATGCGGCGATCTGATTTAACACCTGCCCTTTGTAGGGAATCGGCTTAGGTAAAATTACATCAAAAGCGGAAATGCGGTTACTGGCTACCATCACTAATAAGCGATCATCGATGGTATAAACATCTCTCACTTTCCCTTTATAAAAACTGGTTTGGCTCGAAAATTTGAATGAATTCATGTTATAAAAAAATAAGTTACAAAAATGCACATAATATTTCAAGTATTTCAAAAACAAATATTTTGAAAGATTACGAAAAAATATTTTTATAACAAATAGAACAATACTATATTGCCCATTAATTGTAAACCAAAATAAAGAATATGAGAAGAATTTTCAAATGTGTTGCTTTAGGGATCATGGCAAATATTTTATCAGTAACTGCTTTTGCTCAAAGTAACACCATCAAAGGAAATGTGATCGATAGCAACACCAGCGAAGCGGTTCCTGCTGTTTCTGTTACGGTAAAAGGCTCCGGCGCGGGCACCTACACCGATGATAAAGGGAACTTTTCCTTAAATCCTGATCATCCGCTACCACTCACTCTTATAGTATCATCCATCGGATATACACTTAAGGAAGTGCAAGTAAGCAGCGCTTCTAATTTTATAACTGTTCTTTTATCACCTACCAGTATCCTGGGACAGGAAGTAGTAGTCTCGGCTACGCGCACGCCTTCCAGGATCTTGGAATCGCCCGTAACTATTGAGAGAATAAGCGCTGCTAATATCCGCAATACCGCATCAGTTTCCTATTATGATATGATTGGTAAATTAAAAGGAGTGGATATGGTAACTGCATCACTGAATTTTTCTTCTCCAAGTACCAGGGGGTTTAATGGTAGTGGCAATCTCCGCCTCAATCAAATTGTGGATGGTATGGACAATCAGGCTCCCGGATTAAATTTTTCTGTGGGAAATGTAGTTGGTATTTCAGAATTGGATGTGGAAAGCATTGAGCTGCTGCCAGGTGCATCTTCAGCATTATATGGGCCGGGCGGCATGAACGGCGCATTAATTATCAACAGTAAAGATCCATTCAAATACCAGGGACTTTCATTTCAGGTGAAAACCGGAATTATGAATATAGATAACAGAAGCAGCAAAGCTTCACCTTATTATAACTGGAACGTACGTTGGGCGCAAAAAGTAAGTGATAAATTTGCTTTCAAATTTACAGGAGAATTAATTCAGGCCAAAGATTGGGTTGCTGATGATTATCGCGATTATGACCGCTTAGGAACTACGGGAGGCATCAAAGCAGGAACCCGGGAAACTGATCCTAACTATGATGGAGTAAACGTTTATGGCGATGAAACAACTGTAGATATAAAATCTGCCGTGTTGAATCAGTTGGCACAGGCTGCTCCTTTTTATAAACCTTATGTTGATGCATTACCTGCTTCTATTCCCGTTTCAAGAACCGGCTACCAGGAAAATAGAATATTGAATCCAAATACAGTAAATGCAAAATTATCCGGTGAATTGAGCTACAAACTAACTTCAAAAACGGCTTTAAATGCAGCAGGATATTGGGGTACAGGTAATACTGTTTATACCGGAAGCGACCGGTATTCTCTACTAAATTTAAAAATTGGCCAGTATAAAATAGAATTAGTAAATCCTCATTGGTTTATCAGAGGATATACTACACAGGAAAATGCGGGCGAATCTTATAACGCCACTGTTACCACGCGTTTACTAAATGAAGCCTGGAAACCAAGTGGTGGTACCAGCGGATGGTATTACCAGTATTCACTGGCTTTCCTTAATGCTAAATTAGGCGGCGCTTCGGATATTAGCGCTCATAACGCTGCAAGAGCAGTAGCAGATCAGGGAAGGCCGGCAGCAGGTTCACAACAATTCAAAGATATTTTTGATAAGGTGAGAAGCATCCCTATTTCACAAGGTGGTGGCTTATTTGTTGATAAAACGAATTTGTATAATGTTGAAGGACAGTATGATCTTTCTCAGTTTACTTCTAATGTTGTTGACATTTTAGTAGGCGCTAATTACAAGAGATACGAGCTGAATTCCGAAGGGACATTATTTGCGGATTCTACAGGCAAAATTCCAATTAACGAATATGGTGCTTACGTTCAGGCTACCAAACGATTGGCAAATGACAGGTTGAAGTTGATCGCTTCTGCACGTTATGATAAAAATGATAATTTTGACGGAAGGTTTACTCCACGTTTTTCTGCAGTGATAAAAGTCGCTGAAGACAATAACATTAGATTATCTTATCAGCAAGCATACCGCTTTGGCTCTACGCAACAGCAATATATCAATTTAAGGGTGGCTGGTGGCACTGCATTGATTGGAGGTGTAAAAAGTTTTGCTGAATTCTACCATTTCAACACTAATCCTATCTATGCTGTAAACCCCGCTTTGCTGGCAGGAAACCCACAGTTATTTTCCTTACCTAAATTCAAAGCGGAAACAGTAAATTCTTTTGAAGGAGGTTACAAAGGGTTATTGCTTGAAAAAAGATTGTTGATAGACTTGTACGGATATTATGGAGTTTACAAAGATTTCATCACGCGTACAAATGTGGCACAATCTGTAAATGGTAATATCAACGTATTCCAGGATCCAAATACAGTAAAAGCAAATCTTAATAATCCTCTTATTTCCACCACTTATTCGGTGCCTACCAATGTTTCCGGCGATGTAACTACATATGGCTACGGATTAAGCTTTACTTATTCTTTGCCACACAATTTTACAATAAGTGCGCAGGGATCTTCTGATATTTTAAGTGGGGTACCTGACAATTTTATCGCCAGTTTTAATACACCAAAATACAGGGCAGGAGCCACTTTCAGTAATACCGGATTTGGCCCACAGAATAAGATGGGGTTCGATTTTACGTACCGCTGGCAGGATGATGTAAATTACCAGGGTGATTTTGCAACAGGCTTCATCCCGGCTTTTCAAACACTTGATGCCCAGGTTAGTTATAAACTACCTGCTCAAAAAGTACTATTAAAGTTAGGCGGTACTAATATCTTAAATCAATATTATCGCAATGGATTTGGTAATGCTTCCATCGGCGGCCTTTATTATTTTAGTATTGGCTACAACTTATTTTAACCAAATTAATTTGCTCATTTTTAAAGAAAAAATATGAAAATAAATAATTTTAATAAACGTGCGGTTTCAAAAATTTCCTTGCTTTTGGCAACGGTAATTGTGGCTGCATCTTGTAATAAACCACTTCCAGATGCTATGCCCATCATTTATGCGGGTGCAAATGCAAGTACCGTTTCATTGGGTTCAGTTATTAATTCAGATACAACTTACAGCATCTATAAAGCAGCCGCAACAAGGGTTGGCGCTTTGGCTATGCTTAGCGACAGCACAAAAGTATTCACCATTTTTTTACCGAACAATGCAGCGTTCCGTGCTTCCGGAATAGCTTCAGAGGTTGTCATTGGCCTGCTTCCTATAACTTCGGTAGGGGGCATTGTACAATACAGTATCATTCCTGGAGAACAATTTTTATCAACAGATACTACCTTAACCAGATTTCCAAACCTGCAATTGCCTACGGCATTAACTATAGGAGTGTTACCTGGAACTACCGTTCCCTTAAAAATGACTATTTTCCCTTCAAAAAGAAGTAATGGATTTTGGGCGAATAATATACCTGTAGTAGCTCCGGATTTAAAATTCCAAAATGGAGTAATACATTTGGTAGGTGCTGTAGTGGCGCCACCAGCTCAAACTTTGAAAGGGGATCTTTATAGTAATCCAAATCTTACATTTTTTAAAGCGGCCATTGCCAGAGCAGATAGCGGCGCTTCCGGATTAAATAAATTGGATTCTCTTTTGGGATATGGCGTTACTAATATGACGGTACTTGCTCCAAATGATGCAGCATTTCAAACTTTATTATTTGGATTAATTTACACTTCGTTAAAGCAAGGTCCCGATTCAAATTATGCAGCTCAAATTGCACAGGCTTTGTCGGCAACTCCTGCTGTGTTCAGCAATCCCGCTTTGTATAGCGTAATTACTCCTGCTATGGTAAAAGGAATTTTGGCTTATCATTTCCTCGCTACCATAGCACGCGGCGACACTTCTTTTAAGCCGAATATAAGAGTCTTCTCAAATAATTTTGCTACTACCCCCGGCGTTTTTTATACAACTCTTGTAAATAGTTCAGTTCCACCATTATTACAACCAGGAGTAATGGCTCAGGCTACCTTCACCGGCCCCTTTGTAAGTAGCTTACAATTTAAAGGAGCAGGAACATTTCCTCCGGGAGGAGCACCATACAGCGGAGCAGCAGCTAATGCACTTGTAAATCCGGCTACGGGTCTTTTGGACCATCCTGGCGTGAATGGTAATTATTTTGTGATAGATAAAGTTTTGTTACCGCAATAAATAAATATTAAATAACCAAACAAATAAAATATAAAAAGAGACGTAAATAAATTACGTCTCTTTTTTGTTTGGGATAGTTTCAAAAGATTTTTCAACTCATTCAAATTTTTCTAATAATTTTTATTCTAATTATACTTTACATTTGTTAAAGGTACTTTAACGATTGCTATAGAGATTTATGTAATTATTATTTAACCTTAAATCTTTTTTTATGGGCATTAGTTTTATGGAGACAGTAAAAAATTATTTTACCTCCGAATTTATCAATCAGTCAGCAGTTTCTTTAGACGAAAGTAGCTCCGGAGTTTCCAAAGCATTATCTGCGATAATTCCTGCAGGTTTGGCCGGTATTTTAAATAAAGCAACTTCAGGGAATGACGGGGCTCAAAATATTTATTCTATGGCCAAAGATGCAGCGGGTTATTTTTCTGCTTCACCCAATCTGGCCAAACTTCATAATGAAGAAGAAGGAAGTAATCTTCCATCGGATATTTTTGGGAATAATGAGTCGAATGTTACAAACGCTATTGCAAAATACGCGGGGATACAACCGTCGTCTGCCGGATCGTTAATTACTTTAGCTCTTCCGGTAATTATGGGGCTTTTAGGGAAACATATAGAAGAAAACAATT
>JBDTEK010000327.1:0-10114 GCA_039922575.1 Ginsengibacter sp. | reverse complement strand
GGGGATACTTCTTGGTACTTCGCTTCCTTCGATAAGGAAGATTTTTGAGTCTCCTTTTCCGTAGGCATTGATCATTACAGGAACCACGCCATCCACTATCTGGTTGTCCTGTAGTCCCTCTATAGATATATCAGGCCCGTTACGGACGATGAATTTTATTTTCCGAATCCCTTCTTTACCGTGAGGATCTTTACTAACTATCCTCAAAATATGATCTCCGTCCACCATCTTACTGGTGTCGAGTTCAAAATTAATAGGCGATTTAAATGCGCCGATCGGTTGTGGTTCATCGTCTATAAAGATAATTATAGAACTTCTTTCTTCCATGTTAATTAAAATTTAATACGGTCCTTTTAATATGGTTGAGTTCTTTTTCTCCTGGTTTTACAAGCCATTTTATAGTGTAAAAAAGCGTAGCAAGTACAATGACTACTGCAGAAAGTATGATTACATAATCCAAATTGCCTGATGGGCCCGTACCATGTGTAATTCCTTTCAGCAATGCCGGTTGTTGCTTTTCGCACGCAGGGCATGCCCATGTTATGATGCCTGGTGTGATTAATAGAATAATTAATGATATTTTTTTCATTTCATTTAAATTTAAAAGTGAGATGTTATTTAAATTTATTTCCCTTTTGTCTTTGCCGCATCCATTAATTTTTTCACTTCGTCTACGGATACTTTTTTTGCATTATTTCCCCAGCTTGTTTTCTCATGATTCATGATCGCTGATATCTCTTCTGCGGTTAAATTATTGGTAGTACCTATTGGTGGCATCGGGCCGAACCCTTCTGCTGCTCTGCCGGAATACCCGTTCAAAATGATATCCACCATTATATCTGAATTATCATTCAAAACTACCTTACTTCCTTTTAATGGAGGAAATGCTCCTGCAAGCCCTTCTCCGTTCGCCTGGTGGCAAGCCTGGCAATTAGCAGTGTATAATGAAGCGCCATCTAATTCTGTAGAAGTTGCACCACCTTCACCAGCAGTTTGCTTTAATTCTTTCTTATATAAAAATTCTGGTGGTACAGTTCCATCCGGCAATTTTATTTGTTTTAAGGAGAGTAAATAAGCAACCAATTCCAAAGCTTCCGGACGGGCTACTATTTTTCCTTTTCTTCCCTGCATAAATTCTGCAGGCACATTCACTACTTTATCCCCCTTTGCTGGTTTTTCTTTGTATTCAAATAACCATTGGTAAGCCGGCATGATAGATTCTTTGACTACTGAGCGAGGCTGGTATAAATGCAAAAGTTGCCAGTCAATACTTGGCTGCCTGCTGCCAATATTCGTAAGGTCCGGACCTGTTCTCTCGGTTCCCATAAGCGTTGCCGTATTTCTCCACAGATCGGTACGATGATTAGCCGCATAATCTGCCGCTATGCTGGGCCTCTGACCCCATACTTTGTCCATGTCCACATTTCGTACCTGTTGGGTATGGCAGCCTACGCAGCCATTGGCCACATACAATGCTTTTCCTTTCAGGGCGTCACCGGCCAACTGCTCTGCACCGGGAAGGGGTGCGTTATTATCCTGATTGTATAGTGCGGGAATAATGGCAATTAACACTGTAAGCGAAAAGAAAAGTCCAAAAACAGTGAGAAATAGTTTTTTATGATTATTAAAATATTCCATTAGATAATTTTTATTTTCAATCTTTTATTTCATTTGACGTTTAATGCTTACTGGAGATCTACCAGCTCGTGTTCTCCTACGCCAAGCATTCCAAGTGCTTCTTCATTAATGTTAATGGTTTTAGAAGGACGGATCATCCTATACATATTATAGGCAAAAACCAAATGGGATATCCACATTAAGGTTCCTCCTATTGCGCGCCATAGCCAGTAAGGTGCCATTGTAGTCACGCTATCTATAAAAGGTTTTCCATTCATCCACATTACTCCTCTCATGGTTCCTCCGATCATTAATGAAACGCCATAAAACATTAACCCAATGAATGCCATCCAAAAATGAATACCGACTGTTAACTGAGGTGGCTCCTGACGTGTTATTCTCGGTATGATGGCATAAATAAATCCCCAAAGAAAAAACGCGATAATGCCATACATAGTAAGGTGAGAATGCGCGGTGGTGAAATCGGTAAAATGCCAAAATAAGTTAGTGGTACGAAATGCTTCTGCGGTTCCCTGCATAGAACCGGTAAAGTAAAAGATAGTACCGATCAGCATAAAAGGAAGTGTGTAGCTACCGGAAAGTTTGTGCCATGATCCTCTGAAAGTCATCAGAAAATTGGTAGTACCGGCAACCACCGGAATGATCATACCTGCACTTGCTACAATAGCCACGGTTTGTATGGACCACGGAATAGGGCTGAAAACAAAATGATGTGAACCGATAAGTGTGTAAAAGAATATTTGCGACCAGAAAGCAAGGATACCAAGGCTATATGAATAAATTGGTTTGTTTAATTGTTGGGGCAAAAAATAATACACGAGCCCGAGTGTCAGCATCATAAACCACATGCCTACGCCCTGATGCATATAATAACCCTGTGAGATGGTTTCGCCAAGGCCGTTTTGCCAGAATGGTAGGTAAGCAACCAGGGTAATGATTATGACAAATATAACTGCCGCCACTATATACCAGTTGGAAACATAGATCTCCTTTGTTTTCCGATGTGCAATGGTACGTATAAAATTGATGAGTGTAAGTACAACAGCAATTGCAAAAAGGAGTTGAATTGGCCAGATATATTCGCGGTATTCACCACCACCGTTATTGATTCCTGCCATTAAGGCGATACTACCGAATAACACACTTGCATTGATCAACCACAAAGACCACCATCCTAATTTGAGGCTAAATATCTGTGTATTACTCACTCTTGGCACAACGTAATAAGCGAGGCCAAGCATTGCCATTGAAGACCAGCCCCAAAAAACAGCATTGGTATGTACAGGTCTTAACCTTCCGAAACTTAACCAGCTTAAATGATCCGCATCGGGAGCTACAAATTTTATCCCTAGATATTCACCAACAGACGTTCCCCATATAAGCCATATCGTTGCACTTACTAAGAACCAAATAACCAGTTTTGAAAGTTGAGGATCTACCTGGGGGCGTTGTATCGCTTTTCTCTTTTCTTCTATAAAACGAATGTTGGCGTGCTCATTTATATTTTTCAGAATCCCTTTTTCGTCAGATGCGGGTAATGTGCCTGCGAGTTCAGTGCGGGAAAGTCTGTAATCGAGTATTTTTTTTCTTTTTCTTAAAATTTCAGCTACTTCATCCGGCGGTAAGGTTTTCAAAAAATTACTGATTCTTTCCGCCTCCTGAATGTCTCTTTTCATTTTATATCTCTTTGTCATGTTGCGCACCTTCACTATCATTAAAATGATACCAACTAAAACGGGAGTAAGGATTAAAATGATTGTAATGATAACGCCTCCTTCAGAGAATAATGAAGACTTTGCCGGTGTGCCCTGGGCCCATGCGGAAGAGCTGAATAAACTACCTAACATTACAAAAAAGAAGGCCAATAGAGAATTAGGGGTTCCATCATTCTTCTTTTGTATTTTCATTTCAGTATAATTTAAGAAATTGTCAATTTCATTTTCATTGAATTTGTTTACAATGCTATTGATATCAATATCCTCTTTTTCAGGTTCATTTTTTTTGACAAATCTCTTTAATGCGGCTGCGCGGTTAGCCAGGTAAATAGCGGCGGCGAGTGTCGTTGCCAGCAATAATATCATTAAAATTAATCCACCTAAACCTCTGCCACCTGGGTTCTCCAGTGCTTCGGGCTCTGATTGGGCAAATAAATAAAATGGGGATAAAAAAATAATAAGTAGGGATAAACCTGTTTTCTTAAGGGATTTTTTATTCATAAACAGAAGCATTAAAATCGGTTACATAAAGTAAAACTTTAGCGTATACACCATAAAAGTAATAAATATTTCAAGTAAAAAGACAATATCATTACCTGGCCAATGTATTAAATTTTGCCGGGTTTTTTAGTACGCGAAAGTAACTTTATTATTTTATAATAAAAGAGTATTTTATCTTTTTTTTGAATGTAAAATTTATAGTTATAAGAGACTTCCCAATTTTATTACCCCTCGAAAATCTGGTGTGTGGAAACTGCTATTCTATTCCATGAATTAATGATAACTACCTGCATGATAATTTGCGCCAAACCCTTTTCTCCATAGAATTTCAAAACATCGTCGTAAGCTTCATCACTTACTCCTTCGTCATCCATATAGGTTACTTCTTCAGTTAATTGTAATGCGGCTCTTTCTTCCTCTGTAAACAAAGGAGATTCTTTCCATGCTGACAAAGCGAATAGCCTGCGTGTAGTTTCCCCTAATTTCAGTGCTTCCTGCGTGTGCATATCTATACAATAAGCACAACCATTTATTTGAGATGCCCTTACCTTGATTATTTCCCGAAGATGTGGATCTAAGGAAGTACTTCTGATGTATTGCTCCATGCCAATCATAGCTGTAAAAGCTCCGGGTTCAATAGCTTTAATGTCTATTCTCTTTTTCATGATTTTTTTTATTAAAAATTAAACTATTTAAGTAATCGCTTTTAACGGGGTTGTCGGTTATCTCATTCATTCCTTCGTAAACTAATAATTTTTCAGCTATATTTTTCATTGCATTGATAGCGGACTTTAAAAACCCAGGACCAAGACTTAACCTGGATAGACCTATCTTTTTTAATGTTTTAAAATCCGGAATTTCCGGAATCAGAATGATATTAACCGGTAATAAAACTTCATTAATTACCCTTTCAATACTTTTCTGATTTTTTAAAATTATGGGATAAAAACCGTCAGCGCCTGCCTCTTTATATGCTTTGCCTCTTTTTATCGTTTCCTCCAATTTTTCCTGTTCTGATAAATTATTTTCTTTCAGATATACATCAGATCGAGCATTTAAAAAAAAATGAAAGCCTTTTTCTGCAGCGATCTTTTTAATTAGCGCAATCTTTTCACACTGCTCTTCTATAGGAACCAATCCTTCTTTGTCATGTTTGCTATCTTCAAAATTGACTCCCGCAATTCCGGTATCAATCAATCTTTTTATGTTCTCCCTCAGCTCTTGATTATTTTTTGCATAACCACTTTCTATATCAGCCGAAACAGGAATATGTACACTTTTTACTATTTTTTTTAAAATAAGCAACACCTCATTAAATGGAATTTTTTCTCCATCAGCATATCCGTTGCTTAACGCGATAGAAGCGCTTGCGGTGGCTACTGCAGGATATCCTAAACTTTCTAAAAGAATGGCGCTTAACGGATCCCATACGTTTGGCAACACTAATAGTTTTCCGTTGTGATGCAGTTGGTAAAATAATTTTCCTTTATCTGGATCTGTATTTTTTTCTTCCGGCACTTTTTTGCATTTTTAAATAAGTCAAAATTAACCTTAAAACCAGGAACTGATTATCTAAATGTGAAATAAATTAAGCAGATTCTTTTTCTGTTATATCGTAGGTCAACTCTCCATTCACAATTCTTGCCGGAGCGGTATAAGGGTGTTCATCTTCTTTATCAATTGCCATTATATGCATTACTTCCCAGCCATGAACTTTTAAATAATCTGAAATCATGGAGCGGTGGCAGCGCCACCACACTGCTTCAGAGCACATATAAGCAGTCCGTTGATTTTTGGCTATTTTTTCCAGCTCAATAATTCCTGCTTTAAAATCATCCGTTTCCATATAATCGGCATAAGCCCTGAAAGCCAAAACACGCCATGCAGTATTTTTAGAATCCGGATTTACTTTTCTTCTACCGCCGAGTTTCCTTAAATGTATGTATTGAATATTATTTTCAGGCAAGGTAACCGCCAGTGTTTCTTTATTGTATTGCGGAAATTTTCTGGATCCGGGGTAGCTTCTTACATCAGCGACTATTTCAATTTTAAAAGATTGGAGCATAGCTACCAATTCTTCAAAAGGGCGTGTGGAATGTCCGATTGTCCATATTGTTTTTTTTCGAATTGGACTTTTCATCGCTTTTTATTTTTCACCTTATATTTTGTAATTAATGTTCCCCGGGCATTTACTTTTTCACAACTAATCAACTGCAGATCAACATCAAGTTTTTGGTCAATTACAAAATTGCCGCCGGTTCCGAATATTTTCGGTTCTATTGTTAGCCATATTTCAGTAATTAATTGGGCTTTAAAAAATGAAGTGGAAATATGGGGACCTCCGGTAACTATCATTGTTTCAAATTTCTTTTTTTGAAATTGAGCAACCAGCTCCTTTGGTGTCTTGTCGGTAAATTCAATCTGTCCCTTTACCTGGTATTGCTTGTATTTTGATTTATGCCGTGTCATTACCAAAAGCAAATGATTAGGTGATGGTGGAAATTTTTCAGCAATAAAAGTACTGCTTCCCATCACTATTAGCCTGGCATCCTTCCAGATTTGTTTATAGTATTGCTGGTCTTGTAAAGAGGACCAATCTCTTACGTGAGGATCACCCCATTTAGTAATTTTTCCATCCAAAGTAGATACAAAGACTAAAATTACTTTCATAGAAGTGAAGTTAAGGTTATTTTTAAAATGCCTTTCCCCGAATAAGACCAGGTATAAAAATAAAAGGAGTCAAAATCAAAGAGAAGTTAAACCTTTTCTGGCCTGCGGTGCCGGCCTGATCTGTCTGCCACCGGTTTTACTTATATCTTAGGTTAGACTGTAGGTAGTTATTCCTTTACATAATCCAAAATTACCTGTGCTTCGTTATGTACTTCGTCTTTTGCTCCGTACAAAATAGTAACAGTTCCTTTATTTATTTTTTCTTTTAGGGTAGCTACGGATGCTTTATTGCTTTTCAACTCAGTTACATATTTCTTCTTAAAATCATTCCACTTTTCAGGTTCATGATTAAACCATTTTCGTAATTCTGTAGTGGGCGCTATTTCTTTTAACCATAGATCTACGTTTGCTTTTTCTTTGGTAAGTCCACGAGGCCAAAGCCTGTCCACCAGAATGCGAAATCCGTCTTCTTTTTCAGGTTTTTCATATATGCGCTTGAGCTTTGTTTCCATGCAGTTTTATTAAAAGGGATAAGCAATAATTCTTAAATAACCATGCAACTTTCATGCTTATAAAAATTGCGGGATCTTCTTGAATGCGGTTAAGGTATTCGTAATTGAATCTACAGTTTCTCTGTGATAAATATAAGTAGCATCTTCAATTTTTTTAGTAAAAACACCCGCCTTATTTATTCTTTCAAAAAATTCTGCATCACTGCCTAATGGAATATCCTGGAATCCGTTGAATGAAATAGCCACTTCCCGTTTAATAAAAAAAGTACCTCCTGCAACGCATTCAGATAAATGAATCATTTTTTCATGATCAAACCTGTCAGGAACATACTCGCTTCCTATTACTTTTAATCCTCCATGTAGAAATTCAATTTGTGGATTGGACAATAATATTTTTTTCCTTATTTCCAAATGCTGGCAATGATACTCATCATCAGAATCTAAAAAGGTAATATAGCTGCCTTTGGATAAAAATATGCCTGCATTTTTTGAAGCAGTAGCGCCTTTCCTTTTATGTTTTATATACCTGAATTTTTTGGATTGCTTTAGAAAGGATAAAATCTGTAATTCTGTATCATCAGTACTCCCGTCATCAATAATAATGGCTTCCCAATCTGATTCTGTTTGCAAGACTAATGAATTTAACGCTCTCTTTAATAGCGCAGCCCTGTTGTAAGCAGTTATTATTACTGAAAAAAATGGCTTTCTAAACAATCTATCGTTTGCATTATTTAGTATCATTGTAATTATTGAGTATCGCTTTTGGGATGAAAGTAACAAATTTACATTCTATTTGCGAAGTCCTTCAACGTTAAATTTTCGAATAAAGGAAAGAAAATAAATATACCTGAAGGTTTTTAAATGAATAAATTGTACTCATTTTATAAAAAAAAGTAACCTTGAATAAAATAGCAATTATAACCGGTGCGTCAGGCAATCTTGGCCAATCAGTAGTTAAGAAGTTTATTGATGAAGGATTTAATGTTGTAGGTACTGTTCATAAATACATTCCGTCAGAAGGTCTTCAGGCAGGCAATTATCATCCAATTGAATTGGATTTAATGAACGAAGATGACTCACAAAAATTAGTAAGCGATGCCATTGTAAAATATGGATCAATAGATGTAGCTGTTTTAACTGCCGGAGGTTTTGCGATGGGAGATATCGCCGCTACAAAGACGAACGATATTTATAAACAATATCAACTCAATTTTGAAACTGCCTATAATATTGCAAGACCGGTTTTTATCCAAATGATGAAACAAAATAATGGACGAATTTTCTTAATCGGCTCACAAGCAGGCCTGGATGTTTCGAAATCAAAAGGAGTAACTGCATATGCACTATCAAAATCACTAATTTTTCGCCTGGCAGAATTGATGAATGCAGAATCCAAAGATAAAAATGTGGTGACGAGCGTAGTTGTTCCCGGTACTATTGATACTCCTCAAAACAGGGAATCCATGCCCGGAGCAAATTTCAGTAGTTGGGAAACCCCTCAGCAGATTGCTGATATTATTTACCAGTATTCAACCAGCGAAGCCGCTAAATTAGAGGAGGTAGTGATTAAAATTTATAACAAATCAAGGCTATAGATAACTTCAGGAATACATAAGGCACTTTTATAAATCGCTGCTTTTTGAACATTTACAAAATAAGAAGACCGTAATTTTTTGCAGGAGCTGAAAACACGCATAATATCGCTGTTAACATGCTTGTCCAATTGATGGTATTGCAAAAAGGAATTAACATGAAAATCCTAAGGCTATTTCTGTGTGTTCATTATTGTTGCACGCATTTCATCAAGCTCTTTAAGCCTTTGTTGCTGTTTTTCAAGGTCAGCACTCAGCTTGGCTACTGCTTTATTTGAATCATCAACATTACTTTGTGCATGCCTCGAATTTTTGGCATCTCTAACTGAACGCCTTGCCTCGCGTTTTGCCTTTTTCGCCTGTTTTACACTTCCGCCAATTGCATTTTGCGCCTTATCACTTGATGCAGAAGCAGTGCTTTGAGCATCTGAATTAGCTTCATTTGCTTTTTTTTCATCTTTAGATTGGGTTGCTTTAGCTTTATCAAGTTTGGCATTAAGATCTGTAATACTTTGATTCACTTTTATGTATTCAGCGTTAAGTGCCACAGTGTCGGCAGTGGTTTTATATGTTTGAGAGAAAACCGGCAATGCTGAAAGCAGAAATAAAGAGAGTATTGAAAATAAAATATTTTTGTTCATTGTATTTTTAAAATTATCTCGCAACTATCAAGCCGAAAATAGTCCACCGATAATATCACGAATTATTGATACAACACAACATTTGTGAGATTTTTTCTGAACATTATTTTTAAAATTTTAATCTTGAAAAGAAAGAAGAGAAATCATACAATGAAATTTTATAACCAACGTGATAGCTTCTGATAACAATCCATGATAATAGATAACGCTTCGTTAAGCTTATTATGCTTTTATAAATCTTTGTTGATTTGGGCATTGAAAAATGATAAAAAGCATACGATCTTCCTTAAAAACTACGGATAAATTAGACTAAATTTGGAGAAAGCATACTCTATGAAATCATTAAAGCAAATCAAAAAAGAACTTCATGAATACATTGATAGTATTGATGACGAAAAAAAGATAATGGCAATATATGAGAATACATTTAAGCGGTTAAAAAGTGATTCACATAAGGTTGAAATGGACGGAAACAGCACTGTAACTGAGATTAGTAAAGAAAGATCGGGTGAATCTGAAATCCACGGCAATTCCAACCGAATTGAGACAGATAAAGAATCAAGAAAAGGTATGTCGAGATGGTTTTCTGATGGCGGTAAAAATTCCTGTTAAACTAAAGAATTTGATGAATTCTCTATTAGCAATGCTATCAAAGAATGCATTTTAATCTCCATTGAATTTGTTTCTTTTTCACCCGTTATTAATATCCTGAGAATTCCTCCGTACGGATATTATCTTCATCTACACCTGCATCAGTAAGCGTTTTGCGCAGCGATGACACCATAACAGCGGGTCCTGCGATATAATAAATTGGAAGCATTAAATCTCCAATATATTTACCAAGC
>JBDTEK010000326.1:0-3412 GCA_039922575.1 Ginsengibacter sp. | reverse complement strand
TGCTGGAATGGGATGGCCCTTATTTCCTGGAAGTGAAAGTTGAAAAAGAAGACAATGTTTTTCCAATGATTCCTACAGGAGCAAGTGTGAGTGAGATAAGGCTGTCATAAGAGGTAGGATGTAGAATCCAGGACGTGATACCCACCCGTTCGCAATAAAGTAAGATGCTACATCTTTTGGGTTCAGAAAATGCTTAACAGATCAACTGAAGCCTAAAGATTTTTTTAATTATTTCTTTCAAAGGTAAAAATCATTCGCACGATCAATTGAAATTCGTGGCTAAATAAATTTTAATAAAATAAATATCAACCAATAAAAAAAATTGTATGAATACTGATTTCACGTTAGATGTATTTTCAGATAATGGTTTTAATATTTTAAACCGCATGATTAATATATGCAATAGAAGAAGAGTACGAATTAAAAGCCTTACCGCTTTTGAGTTCCAGGAAAACATTTACAAAGGCGCAGCCAGTTTTATTTTAAATACTACTTACGATAAAGCATTCAAAGTGCAACAGCAAATTGATAAATTAATTGAAGTAGAAAAATCGAAGCTGTCACCAAATGAAGCGTAGAATCAGCGAGTGAAATAATAGATCTTTTTGACAGGGGTTGACGATCAATGAAAAAAAAATCAATATTTAGCTACGCAACTATTTTAAATAGCAATAATTAAAAATTAAATATCAAAAATTAAACAATGGCAACATTAAATTTTGCAGGCACATTTGAGAATGTAGTAACGCGTGAGGAATTTCCTCTGTCAAAAGCACAGGAAGTGCTTAAAGATGAAGTGGTAGCGGTTATTGGCTATGGCGTGCAAGGCCCCGGGCAGGCATTGAACCAAAAAGACAATGGTATCAATGTTATCGTTGGGCAAAGAAAAAATTCGAAAAGCTGGGATAAAGCGATAAGTGACGGATTTGTAGAAGGAGAAACTTTATTCGAAATAGAAGAAGCCCTGAAGAGAGGAAGTATTATTTGTTATTTATTGAGTGATGCGGCTCAAATACAATTATGGCCAACTGTAAAAAAACATTTAACAGCCGGGAAAGCGCTGTATTTTTCACATGGTTTCGGTATTACCTATAATGATCAAACCGGAATTGTGCCTCCAAAAGATGTAGATGTTTTTTTAGTAGCTCCCAAAGGATCGGGTACTTCTTTACGCAGGATGTTTTTACAGGGACGTGGGCTAAACAGCAGCTATGCTATATTTCAGGATGCTACAGGAAAAGCTTTCGACAGAGTTGTTGCCCTAGGCATTGCCATTGGGTCAGGCTATCTGTTTGAAACAACCTTCAAACGAGAGGTTTACAGTGATCTTACTGGTGAGCGCGGTACTTTAATGGGTGCTATCCAGGGATTATTTGCCGCTCAATTTGAGGTGCTTCGTAAAAAAGGGCATTCTCCTTCTGAGGCGTTTAATGAAACCGTGGAAGAGCTTACTCAATCGTTAATGCCCCTTGTAGCAGAAAATGGAATGGATTGGATGTACGCAAACTGTTCTACCACAGCCCAGAGAGGCGCGTTGGATTGGTGGAAAAAATTTCGTGACGCCACACTTCCGGTCTTCACTGAATTATATGATAGCGTAGCTGCAGGACATGAAGCGGCCCTTTCCATACAAAGCAACAGCAAAAAAGATTACAGGGAAAAATTGGATGCAGAATTAAAAGAATTACGAGAAAGCGAGCTTTGGCAGGCAGGCCAAACAGTAAGAAGCCTGAGGCCTGAGAATCAAAATCCCGTTCAAAATAATGAAGTAAAAAAATCAAAGTCAAAATAAAAGGCTTTATAAAATTATTTAAATGAACGAAGTAAAAATTAAAGCAGCACCTGTTTCTATGCTAAAGGTTGAAAATATTGCAGCCGCCGAAAACAATTTGAAGGAAGTAATTACAAGAACGCCACTGTCTTACAACGGTAATTTATCAAAAAAATATCAGTGCAATATTTTTTTGAAAAGAGAAGATATGCAGGTGGTACGCTCTTATAAATTGAGAGGAGCTTATAATAAAATGAGCAATTTATCTCCGGAAGATTTAAAGCATGGCGTAGTGTGCGCCAGCGCCGGAAATCATGCTCAGGGTTTTGCTTATTCATGCAAAAAATTGAATTGTCACGGCGTAGTATTTATGCCTGTAATTACTCCAAAGCAAAAGGTGAAGCAAACGAAAATGTTTGGTGAAAATTTCATCGAAGTAAAGCTTACCGGCGATACTTTTGAAGAATGCGCTTTGGCAGCTAAAAAATATACGAACGAAAACAAAATGACCTTTATTCCTCCGTTCGACGATTACAAAATTATAGAAGGGCAGGCAACCGTTGGGTTAGAGATTTTGGAAGACCAGCATATTATTGACTATTTATTTTTACCTGTTGGCGGAGGTGGCCTTGCTTCGGGTGTAGGGTTCTATTTTAAAACACTTTCACCACGCACAAAAATAATTGGGGTGGAGCCGGCGGGTGCACCATCCATGTCAGTAGCATTTAAGGCAGGAAAACCGGTTACTTTAAAAGAGATTGATGTATTCGTGGATGGTGCAGCGGTGAAAAAAGCCGGTGAAATTACTTATGCAATCTGCAAAGAAGTTTTAGATGAAATGCACCTGGTTCCCGAAGGAAAAGTATGCACCACTATTTTAAAATTATATAATGAAGACGCGATTGTAGCAGAACCGGCAGGGGCTTTAGCCATCGCTGCCCTGGATGATTATGCTGTTGATATTAAAGGTAAAAATGTGGTTTGCATTATCAGCGGTGGAAATAATGATATTGACCGCATGCAGGAAATTAAAGAACGCTCTTTACAGTTTGAAGGATTGAAATATTACTTTTTGATACGGTTTGCTCAGAGGCCCGGCGCTTTAAAACAATTTGTAGATGAAGTATTAGGGCCTAATGATGATATCACCCGTTTTGAATACATGAAAAAAACCAATAAAGAAGCGGGGCCAGCACTGGTTGGCATTGAATTGACCTCCAGAAAGGACTATCTCGAACTCATCCGCAATCTTGACCACTTTAAAATCAATTATACGGAATTGAAAAAAAATGATGATGCGTTCGGCTACCTGGTTTAAGCTAAAAGTAAATGTCGGAAAGCAACATATCAATTTTCTACAGAATTTGTTGTAGTTAAGAAAGATGAGTTCCTACTTATCTTAATCAAAAGAGACATCAATTTTTTAAAATATTCATTTGCTTTTTCTGAACATTTCTCTTCAAATCTTTGATTATTTGAGTAGACATTTTTTCAGAAATTAAAAAGATCCCGAACGTTAATTGCTTACCTAACAAATGTCTTATGAAACGAAGAAATCAATTTTCAAATTACCTCAAAAAAGAATTAGCCCAATCGTCAGACCCATCTTCTCTCTCATTTATGTATTTTAAATTTGATAAT
>JBDTEK010000325.1:0-4002 GCA_039922575.1 Ginsengibacter sp. | reverse complement strand
CCGGTTGAATCTCGAGATTGAGTCCCTTTAAAATTTGTTTTCCTTCTACCGATGCATGGATGTTCTTAATTGATAACATATACTGATCTTTCTTATTTTTATTAGTTAATTTTCTATTTTATATTTTTTAATTCCTAATTCCTAAATTTTAAATTTTAAATTTTAATTAATAGGGCGTTGCCCTATTCTGACATATATCGCCCTTTCAGGGCTTCGTTTTCATTAGCACTAATAATTATTCGCAAATCCTAAATCCTCATTCCTAAATACTCATTCCTCATTCCTCATTCCTAAATCCTCATTCCTAAATCCTCATTCTCTAACCCACACTTCCTTCCAGGCTTACTGCCAGTAATTTTTGCGCTTCCACAGCAAACTCCATTGGAAGCTGATTCATTACCTCCTTGGCAAAACCGGTAACAATCAATGCCACTGCAGTTTCTACATCTATACCGCGTTGCCGGCAATAAAACATTTGATCTTCTCCTATCTTAGAAGTAGTTGCTTCGTGTTCTATTATCGCAGTGTTATTTTTAGATTCTATATAAGGAAATGTATGTGCACCGCACTTATCACCAAGCAAAAGCGAATCGCATTGAGAATAATTTCTTGCGTTTAAAGCATTTTTGCCTGCACGCACCAAACCGCGATAACTATTCTGGCTAAATCCTGCAGAAATACCTTTTGATACAATTCTGCTTTTAGTATTCTTTCCAAGATGCGTCATTTTAGTTCCGGTATCGGCCTGCTGATAATTATTGGTTAACGCAACTGAATAAAATTCGCCAATACTATAATCTCCCTTTAAAATAACGCTTGGATATTTCCAGGTAATCGCTGCGCCGGTTTCAACCTGGGTCCACGAAATTTTTGAATGGTCGCCCATACAAATACCTCGTTTGGTGACAAAATTATAAATACCTCCCAATCCGTTCTCGTCACCAGGATACCAGTTCTGAACCGTAGAATATTTTATCTCCGCATGTGCCATAGCTTTCAATTCAACAATAGCAGCGTGTAATTGGTTTTCATCTCTTTTTGGTGCCGTACATCCTTCGAGGTAACTAACATAAGCACCTTCTTCAGCAATAATTAAAGTGCGCTCAAACTGTCCGGAATTCTCCTGGTTTATTCTGAAATAAGTTGATAATTCCATTGGGCAACGAACTCCTTTTGGAATATAACAGAAGGAGCCATCTGTAAATACTGCAGAATTTAAGGCAGCAAAATAATTATCGGACATAGGCACCACAGAACCAATATGTTTTTGCACCAAATCAGGATGTTTCTGAATTGCTTCACTTATGGAACAAAATATAATTCCTATTTCAGAAAGCTGCTCTTTAAAAGAGGTAGCCACCGATACACTATCCATTACTACATCTACCGCTACGCCACTTAATCTTTTTTGTTCATTAAGTGAGATACCTAATTTTTCAAAAGTTTTCTTCAATTCAGGGTCCACTTCATCTAAACTACCCAATTTTGGCTTCGATTTTTTTGGAGCCGCATAAAAAATAATATCCTGATAATTAATCGGAGGATAAGTAACATTGGGCCATTTTGGCTCCTCCATTTTTATCCATTGATGGTAGGCTTTCAATCGCCATTCCAACATCCATTCCGGTTCGTTTTTTTTGGAAGAAATAAGACGGATTACACTTTCATCAATACCTTTCCTTATTGTATCTGTCTCAATATCAGTAACAAAGCCAAATTCATACTCTTTTGAAACCGTTTCCTCAAGCATTTTCAACTCTTCTTCCATGCTATATTTATTTTAATTGGATTCTAATAATTTTGAGATGCGAAGATAACCTATCCGATTGTTTATACAAAATAGTATAAACAGGAATAATTAACTAAATCGGGAATTTTTTTCAAAAAAGCCAGTCACAAATTTGACAGCATGCAGAGAAGACAATAATGAATATTAAATTCCATCGCCGACCGGCGGCTGCCAACTGCTAATCCTATTTTTTTCTAAAAAAAATACGAATAGGCACGCCTGTAAAGCTGAAATTCTCTCTCATTTTATTTTCAAGATAATTTTTATATGGCGTTTTAATATCATCAGGATAATTACAAAAAAACGCAAACGAAGGAACCACTGTAGGCAATTGAGTTACATATTTTATTTTAACTGCATTTCCTCTTACTACCGGCGCATGAAAATTTTCTACTGCTTTTAACATTACCTCGTTCAATTTTGAAGTGGCAATCTTTTGTTGCCGGTTCTCATATACTTTCAGCGCTGTTTCCATTGCCTGAAAAATGCGCGTTTTTTCTGTAGCGGAAATAAAAATAACGGGCACATCGGTAAAAGGGGCAAGCTTATATTTCAGTTGCTTTTCATAATCGCGTGCAGTATTAGTTTCTTTAATCATGATATCCCATTTGTTGACTAACAGAACGATTCCTTTTCCTTTTTTCACAGCAAGGGAGAAAATACTTAAATCCTGGGCAGTAATCCCATTTTTAGCATCTATTAGTAGAATGCACACGTCTGCTTCATCTACTGCATCTATGGCCCTTATAACAGAATAAAATTCGAGATCTTCGTTCACCTTATTCTTTCTGCGAATGCCGGCTGTATCAATTAATATGAATTCTTTATTAAATAAATTATAGGTTGTGTGCACCGCATCGCGCGTGGTACCAGCGATTTCACTTACAATGGTACGTTCCTGGCCTATCAGTGCATTTAATAACGAAGATTTGCCAACATTTGGCTGTCCGATAATTGCGAATTTTGGAAGCGATTTCTCATCTTCGTCTTTCTTTTCTTCCGGTATTAAAGAAGCAATTTCATCCAGCAACTCGCCTGTGCCGGTGCCGCTTATGGAAGAAAGAAAGAATATTTTTTCAAAACCAAGGCTGTAAAATTCAGCAGCTTCTAATTGACGGGAATGATTGTCTACCTTATTTACAACGAGGTAAACCGGCTTAGGGGAACGGCGCAGCACATCAGACATTTCTTCATCCAGACTCGTTATTCCAGAAGTAACATCTACCATAAAAATGATTGCATTTGCTTCTTCCACTGCAATATGAACCTGTTTACGTATTTCTTTTTCAAAAACATCAGAACTGTTGGCAACAAATCCACCGGTATCTATTACATTAAATGTTTTGCCGATCCATTCTGCTACGCCATACTGCCTGTCGCGGGTAACGCCGCTGAAATCATCAACGATGGCTTTTCTTTGTTCCAGCATCCTGTTAAAAAAGGTGCTTTTGCCCACATTGGGCCTTCCTGTAATTGCTACGGTATATGACATTCAAAAATAATTGTGTGGTTATGTACGATGTACAATTTATGATTTTTGCAAAGAACGTGTTTTAAGATTGGTTTAAATCCTAAATTTTAAACAAAACCAATTTATTCGATGGGCTATAATATGTCGTCCTTTCAGGGCTTTTCATGCATTGATTTGGCAATAGAGCCAGTCTTGAAAGGGAGCATATGCATCGTTAACAAAGGTTAAATTAGGGATTTTTTCAAATTTAATAATTCACTGTTTTTTCTCTTGCGGAGGCAAGCTGAAAAATAATAATTCTATGTATTTAACTTGTTCAAAAAATAATGGATAAAATCGAAATAATCTAATAAGGTTGAAAAAATAAATTTGTAAAATTTCTACTAAGGGTTAAAGAAAACTCTACACTTATTCTCTTTGTAAAAAAAACGTATTTAAAGGCCAGATGAGAAAAAACTGTTTAAAATCATATTTTTTAAAAGTTCTTAAAAAGAGTTTTAATCCTCGTTCGCCAACCTTAGTAGAAATGGGTAACATTAAATTAATAGAACAACCTTATTAGTTTATTAACCTCTAATCAACATGAATAGATCAAAGATTTTCAAGGCTAAATCATTCATGCTTTTATCCCTTGCTCAGCATAAAACATAGTACGAAGCCATATGTATCAATAAAAAAGGACTGCTCTTTTTAGAAGCAGTCCCTGATATTGAAAAAAAAAATCGTTTAATATTTATCCCAG
>JBDTEK010000324.1:0-3321 GCA_039922575.1 Ginsengibacter sp. | reverse complement strand
TTAAAGACGTTTTCATTGGCACAGATGCATACATAAAAGGCGCTAATAAATTAAAGAACCTGACTATTAATAGTGATGAAGAGCGCACCTCACAAATAGGCGAAGGTTGTGAAATGGTAAATGGAATTATTGGTTATGGCTGTAGAATATTTTATGGGGTAAAAGCCGTAAGATTCGTAATGGCGCCACATTCACAATTAAAGTATGGTGCAAGGCTGATCAATTCATTTCTTGGAAATAATTCTACTATTTCTTGTTGTGAAGTACTTAATTCGCTTATTTTTCCGGGGCATGAGCAACATCACAATAACTCTTTTTTATGCGCTTCTATCGTGGAAGGCCAAAGTAATATTGCCGCCGGCGCTACCATTGGAAGCAACCACAATAGCCGTGGCGCAGATGGTGAAATCATTGCCCGGCGTGGCTTTTGGCCGGGACTATGCGTGAGCTTAAAACACAACTCTAAGTTCGCCTCGTTTACCATTTTGGCTAAAGGCGATTTCCCTTATGAAATGAATATCAACCTTCCGTTCTGCCTTGTAAGCAACGATGTAGCAAATGACAAGTTGGTGTTGATGCCCGGATACTGGTTTATGTACAACATGTATGCACTGGCCCGAAACGCATGGAAATTCGAAAACCGGGACAAACGAACTGAAAGAATTCAAAAAATCGAATACGATTTTTTAGCCCCGGACACCATCAACGAAATGTTTCTTGCAATTGATGTTTTGTCGAAAATGACTATAGATAAAAACGGCAATGGAATAATTGAAAACGTAGAAAATAGCAGCCGAAAAACAGAGGTGCATAAGGTGGCCAAATCAGTTGAATTATTCAAAGAGTTGATTTTATTTCATGGAGTTGTCCAGTTAAGTCAATATATAAAAAGTCAGCACTTTTTATCGTTTGAGGATTTTAAGAAAAGTATTTCACCAAAAATATCGCGAAGCGAATGGAAAAATATTGGCGGTCAATTAATACCAACAGAGGAAATTGAGAAATTAAAACAAAAGATAAAAACTGATAAAATAAAATCATGGAGAGAAGTTCATGACTTTTATATATCCGATGGAAATAATTACGCTAAAAATAAATTGATACATGCATACACATCGTTGCTAGAAATCGAAAATATAACTACAAAACAATTCACTCCAGACTATTTCAAGGATTTGTTAAAAAGGTCAATTGCTACCAAAACTTGGATGAGCAAAGGCATCTACGATTCAAGGGAAAAAGACTACCTAAATCCATTTAGAAAAATCGTGTATGAAACTAAAGCAGAGATGGATGCAGTAGTGGGCAGGATAGAAGACAATCAATTTATTCAACACCAGTTTTGTGAGTTGGAAAATTATAAAAAAGATATTAGGAAAATCATAAAAACATGGAATTTGTGATAACTATCCTTGCATTTTGCTACTCTGTTAAATTTTTTATTTCACATTACCAAACAACCCTTTAAGTAGTCTTTGAATTAAATTTATATTCCTTATTGAATACAATTTTAATTCATACTCATGAAAAGTTTATTCGTTCTGTTTTTCTGCCTTGCTTTTACTTTTGCAAATGCTCAATCTTACATTGTAAAAAGTATAAAATCATTTGGAGCGAAAGGAGACGGTATTACAAGCGATCAGGATGCCTTTGAAAAAGCAGCTATCTATTTTAATGAACGAGGCGGCAATGGAAAATTATTGATTCCAAAAGGAGTTTATATCGTTGACAGGCAAAAATTTACCGGAGGACAATTGAATAAGGTTGCTTATGCCGGAGAAAATGTAATGTATTTTAATAATATTCAAAATTTCGCGATTCAAGGAGTGACGGGGAGTATATTAAAATACAAAGGCAGTATGAGGATAGGGTCATTTTCACCTGTAACCGGTGAAATCTATCATCCTTCCAAACTTCCTTTTTCTGATCGCACATATGCTGCTATTCCCGGAAATTGTATTACACTTATAAAAAGCAAAGGAATAAATATCTCCAATATTAATCTTGACGGAAATAATATGAATATGATAATAGGAGGAATTTACGGAGACCAGGGCATCCAACTGCAGCACTATGGAATATTTATTATGAATAGCCAGAATGTAACTGTAGAAAGTGTAAACGTTCATCATTTTGGACTCGATGGCATTTCTATATCTAACGAAAAAAACAGTAGCCCGGATTCAATAAAAATATTGAACAGTAGCTTTGAATACAATGCCCGGCAAGGCCTTTCCTGGGTAGGTGGAAATGATCTTCAAGTAAAAAATTGCAAATTTAACCATACAGGCCGGGGCAAATTTTCTTCATCTCCCGGAGCTGGTCTTGATGTGGAAGCTGAGGTAGGACCCATAAGAAATGGTGTTTTTGACAATTGCGAGTTTATCGACAATACTGGTCCCGGAGTTGGTGCAGATTCGGGAAATAGTGGCGATTGTACATTTAATAATTGTATTTTTTGGGGAACTACCTACTATTCCATATTCATTAATAAACCCAACTTCACTTTTAACCAGTGCACTATTTATGGAAACGCCGCTATTCTTTATAGGTCCACTAACCAACCAAATAGTACCAAATTTTTCGGTTGCCATTTTGAAGATAAACCATATAATGGAAAAGGGCCTTACGGCGCTTACCTTGTAGAAAGTAATGATGCAAAATATACAAGTTTCACAAATTGCACTTTTACATCTAATATAAAAAAGCTTTGCTGGCTTCAAACAGGCACGGGTAGCCCAGTTGAAGAGAAATATCATTTAATAAATTGCCAATTTACTATTAATAATAACAATTTACCGGTTAATGACTTTATCGCAATTATGCGTGGTGTAGTTATAATAAACTGCACTTTTAATTTTACCAATAAAGAAGCTAAAACAAAAAGGTATTCTTTCGGCGATACTAATCCTCTTACAAGCTCCGGATCATATGGATCAAAGGTTTTAATAGAAGGGAAATAATCAAATTTCAGCAGTTGGAAAAGTAATCAGTTCAAAAAGGACTCCACAGCAAGTAAATAGCCTTTCAATCCAAACCCAAAAATAGTGCCCGCACATTTAGAAGAAATATGAGAATATTTGCGAAATTCTTCCCGCGCTTCTATGTTAGAAATATGTACCTCCACTACAGGTATTTTTATAGCAGCAATAGCGTCGCCGATTGCTATTGAAGTATGAGTGTATGCACCTGCATTTAGAATAATACCATCCATTTTTTTTGCTGCACTTTGTATCTCATTGATCAGTTCGCCCTCCACATTGCTCTGAAAATAATCAAAGTCAATGGTTTCATATTTTTTTCTGATCTTACTAAAATAGC
>JBDTEK010000323.1:0-12937 GCA_039922575.1 Ginsengibacter sp. | reverse complement strand
GATTCAATTGGAAGATTACTGACCAAGTTTGAAAGATCAGGGAAGAATGCAAAATACGATTGCATTAATTTGATTTGAATATTACAGGCTAACCAGGAAAATGATAAATAATTATGATGTTCAATTAAATATATTCTGCCTGAGGAATTTTAATTAATCTTATTATTTACGATTACATTTTATCTAAAAATATTTGCAAGGCATTTAATTTACAATCATCCAGGTTATATTTAATATTCCGGGTATAATATTGTTTCAAATCAAAAGGAACTTTGTTGTAACCACTAATGACAGTATCCAGATTATTTAATCCAAACATATTCGCTTCATTAAACCGGTAAATAAAATCATCAGACAACTTTTTATTGCTTACCCACGCTGCAAATACAAACGGTAATCCTGTAAAATTCTTCCACTCTAATCCTAAATCATAGATATAAGAAGAAACTTTTCGTTGCTTCAATGCACGGTCGCCAATCACAAGCCCCGCTGTAGTTCCTGTTATTTCTGATTGATAATCGCCGGCTGTATTTTCAAAAGCCACATCCAGTTTCCAGTATTCTTTTATCAATAATTTTAGCAATGCTGCGGAAGTACGGCTTTGATAATCGAGCAGTACGATTTTAATTTCATTTAGAGGCACTTCACTGAAAAGACAAACACTTGCTACCTCACCTTCACTGCCAATACAATAATCTGAAATGATACAATGCTCCTTCATTTCAGGGATAATAGCCACAGGAACCAAACCAATATCCACCTCATTTTTAAGCAGCATTGAAGCAATTTTTGAAGGATAATCAATTAAAAGATCTACTTCTTTTTTCATCATCCCTTTTTCAAACCCATAGATCAGAGGTTTTGTATTCAGATAACTTACTGCCGCAACCCTTATTTTATTTTGCAAACCGATTACTTTAATTTTGCGCAAATTTAATGTAATCACCCGTGAATGATTGCAAATAAAAACACAGAAATAGACAATAAGAATTTCTTTAATTTGGTTTATTCTTCTGCACGGAAAGCATTGAACTTTTCCCTGCAAAACAATTCAACAATTCACAAGATAACAAGACAACAAAATAAAATATGCAACTGATACCACTTACCGCCATTTCCCCTGTTGATGGCCGTTACCGTAATCAACTTCAACACCTTGACGAATACTTCTCTGAATTTGCACTGATAAAATATCGAGTAAAAGTAGAAATTGAATATTTTCTTTTTCTCTCTGAAAAAAAGTTTTTTAAAATTACTCCTGCAATAAAAAAGCAACTTTTAAAAATCGGCGATGAATTTTCGATCAACGATGCCGAAAAAATAAAAGAAACCGAAAAGATTACTAATCATGATGTAAAAGCGATAGAATATTTTTTAAAAGAAAAACTAAAAGTTGCAGGAGCAGAAAATATTATAGAGTGGATACACTTCGGATTAACTTCCCAGGATATTAATAATACCGCCATTCCTTTACTGTGGAAACATGCCATCGAACATGAATATTTACCCGCAGTTATTAATCTTCAAACCGAATTATTACAATTGGCCAAAAAATGGAAAGACATTCCCATGCTTGCCAGAACTCATGGCCAGCCGGCATCTCCGACAATTTTGGGAAAAGAAATGATGGTGTTTGCAGAAAGAATTGAAAATCAAATCCAGCTATTCAGCTACATTCCCTTCACGGGAAAATTTGGCGGCGCCACCGGTAACTTTAATGCTCACTACGTAGCGTACCCGAAAATAAACTGGGTCGGGTTTGCCAATCAGTTTTTAGAAGAAAAATTAGGATTGCAACGCCAGCAATACACTACACAAATAGAGCATTACGATCTGCTTGCCGCGCATTTCGATAATATAAAACGCATCAATACCATATTAATTGATTTTTGTCGCGATATATGGACGTACATCAGCATGGATTATTTCAAACAACAAACAAAACAAGGAGAAATTGGTAGTAGCGCCATGCCCCATAAAGTAAATCCAATTGACTTCGAAAATGCGGAAGGAAACTTAGGAATTGCTAATGCACTACTAGAGCACCTTTCAGGCAAACTTCCCATATCAAGGCTGCAAAGGGACTTAACTGACTCGACTGTGATAAGAAATATTGGATTACCGATAGCACAAACTTTACTTTCTATATTTTCTATCGAAAAAGGGATTTCAAAATTGATTTTAAATGAGGACAAACTGAAATCAGACCTGGATAATAACTGGGTAGTGGTGGCTGAAGCGATTCAAACTATTTTACGAAGAGAAAATTATCCTCAACCTTATGAGGCCTTAAAAGAATTGACCAGAGGAAAAACATCTATTGACAAAAAAAAGATTCATCAATTCATAGATTCATTAAAGATTTCAGCTTCTTTAAAAAAAGAATTGAAAAATATTTCGCCATTTAATTTCACTGGTACTTTTAATATTTAAACTTTTGTAAAGAGAATAAATTCATCTCTTTCCCCAATTCTGAAATATTTTTCTGCTGAAAAAATCCGCTTTTGATGAGTACATTTTTTGAATCAGTATTATCTGTATCTGTTACTGCATAAATATTGGAAAACTTTGTGTGCTCAAATAACCAATGCACACCCTGGCTGACAATTTCGGTGGCATATCCTTTTTTCCATTGCTTCTTAATAAGCGAATAACCGATTTCCACGCCATTTTTATCTTTGATCTTTTTTAGCAAAAGAAGCCCAATAAAATCGCTACTTACTTTTTCAACAATAAAATATCTTCCAAATGGAAAATTGGATTCATAATCTTTCAATTGTTTTTCAAAAATATGTTTTGTTTCTTCAATAGTTAATTGGGGAAATATAAATTCCTTTATAGCAGTGTCATTGAACAATTGATAAAGAGAATCTAAATCTCCTCTTTTCCATTTTGTAACATACAATCTATCAGTTTCAAAAAGCATCTTTTCTATTTATGAATTTCACTTGTAAAATGAAATTCTATATCCGGATTATTGGTGCGCTCGGTATTTAAAAACCATTCGCTTTGCGCCAGGTAAACCAAATTTCCATCTTTATCTTCGGCAATATTTCCAGATTTATATTTTATAAAATCCTGCAGCTTTTTTGGGTCTTTCGATGTAAGCCAGCATGCTTTATAATAAGGTAAAGAATTGAGCTGTACTGATGCGCTGTATTCATGCAGCAACCGGTATTGAATCACTTCAAACTGCAATTCTCCCACGCAACCGATTATCTTTTTATTGCCTCCAAATTGAGTGAATAATTGCGCTACACCTTCATCTGTAAGTTGCAATAATCCCTTTTCGAGTTGCTTTGTTTTCATCGGATCTTTATTCACCACTTCTTTAAAAATCTCCGGCGAAAAGGAAGGAATTCCTGTGTAATAATAATCTTCTCCTTCAGTAAGCGTATCTCCTATTTTAAAATTTCCTGTATCAAATAAACCGACCACATCTCCCGGATAGGCGGATTCAATAATGTCTTTTTCACGGGCTAAAAAAGAATAAGGATTACTGAACCTGACGTTCTTATGCAAACGTACGTGATGAAAATATTTATTGCGCTCAAACTTTCCGGCACATACACGCAAAAATGCGATCCTGTCTCTATGCCTCGGATCAAGATTAGCATGGATCTTAAAAATAAATCCGCTGAATTTATTTTCAGTTGGTGCTACAATTCTTGTGGTTACTGCTCTCTCTTGTGGCAAAGGAGCAATTTTAATAAATGTTTCCAGCAATTCCTTTACACCAAAATTGTTAATGGCGCTGCCAAAAAATACAGGTGCTATTTTAGCTTCTAAATAATCCTGCCTGTTGAATTCGCTATATACTCCATTTATTAATTCTACATCTTCTCTTAACTGACTGGCATCTTTCAAACCTAATTTTTTTTCAACTATTTCCGCGCTAAGGTCTTCTATAGGCAAATCTTCCTCCGAAGTCTTTTGGTTTGCGTTGAACAAGAGTAAATTTTTATCATACAAATTGTAAACACCTTTAAACTCTTTTCCCATACCAATAGGCCAGCTCAGAGGATGTAACTGTATTTTTAATTCTGATTCTATTTCATCTAAAAGATCAAAAGGGTTTTTACCATCTCGATCCAGTTTATTTACAAAAACGATCACCGGGGTAGCACGCATGCGGCAAACTTCCATCAGTCTCTTTGTTTGCTCTTCTACGCCTTTTACACAATCTATTACCAGAACAACGCTATCCACAGCGGTTAAAGTGCGGTAAGTATCTTCTGCAAAATCTTTGTGGCCGGGTGTATCAAGCAAGTTTATTAAAATATGATGATATTCAAAACTCAATACTGAAGTAGCAACAGATATTCCGCGCTGCCTTTCTATTTCCATAAAATCGGAGGTAGCGTGTTTTTTTATTTTATTACTTTTCACAGCGCCCGCCGTTTGAATGGCGCCACCAAAAAGCAATAGTTTCTCTGTAAGTGTAGTTTTCCCCGCATCAGGGTGAGAGATAATCGCAAACGTCCTGCGCTTCTTTATTTCACTTAATTGTTTCGTATTTACTTCAGCCTGCATCTGTTTTTAAAAAATTTTCGGCTGCGAAGGTAAGGTAATATAGCAATGTGATAATGTGGTATTGTGAGAATGCGATAATGTGATAATTTGGTGTCTTGATAAATTATCTGGTTTATTATTGACAATATCTCCAAAATTAGAAGCTGTGGATGGCGACCATTCAGAAATTAAATATTCAATTATTCTCTATAATCCTGTAAAGAAATCTCTGACCAAATTATTTCATAAGCCATTGCTGTGATATTTTTTTTACCTCTTCATGAGAGATAACTCTTCCTTCGTCAACTTATTGAATTGTTTGTTCCAATCTTTGCAATTGCTCAGTCGTTAGCAAATCCAAAATATCAACTTGTTTTCCTGCAGCATATACTTCCGCAGTATCGGTCAACATTTGAAGTTGTGATTCATCTTCAATCATTTCAATATAATTGTGAAGTCTTTTCTTTATTTCAGGAGTGTTCAAGATTTATTTCTGATTAAAATTACTAAACAATTAGCTAATTGGCTAATCATCGCGTAAGCTATTTAACTTACTTTTGCATCACCTAAAATATTTCTATGGAGTTCAAGTTAACCGAAGAACAATTAATGATACGCCAGGCGGCACGCGATTTTGCCAATACTGAATGTTTACCAGGAGTAATTGAAAGAGACGAACATCAAAAATTTCCATACGAACAGGTAATGAAATTGGCAGATTTGGGATTTATGGGAATGATGATAAGTCCTGAATACGGTGGCGCAGGATTAGATGCCGTGAGTTATGTATTAGCAATTGAAGAAATAAGCAAAGTAGATGCAAGTACCAGCGTGTGTATGAGTGTAAATAATAGTCTGGTATGCTATGGCATAGAAGAATTCGGCACCGAAGAACAAAAGAAAAAATATTTAACTCCTCTTGCACAGGGAAAAAAAGACGGAAAATTATATATCGGAGCATTTTTACTGAGTGAGCCCGAAGCCGGCAGTGATGCTACTTCCCAAAGAACAACAGCAGAAAAAAAGGACGATCACTATGTTTTAAACGGAGTAAAAAACTGGATCACAAATGGAAATACTGCATCCGTTTATTTGGTGATGGCGCAAACGCATCCCGAAAAAAAGAGCAGGGGCATCAATGTATTTATTGTAGAAAAAAACTGGCCGGGAGTAAAAGTGGGAGCAAAAGAAAATAAGTTAGGGATTCGTGGAAGCGATACACACAGCATTTCTTTTACTGATGTAAAAGTGCCAAAAGAAAACATGATCGGCACAGACGGATTTGGTTTCAAATTCGCCATGAAAACACTTTCCGGCGGAAGGATAGGTATTGCATCGCAAGCTTTGGGCATCGCTTCAGGCGCTATGGATAGAGCCGTTGCTTATTCTAAAGAAAGAAAAGCTTTTGGAACAGAAATAAAAAATCACCAGATCATACAGTTTAAGATAGCTGATATGGCCACGCGCATTAACGCAGCACGCTTGCTTTGTTTTCGTGCCGCATGGCATAAGGATAACAATCTCGATTATACTGAAAGCGCTGCAATGGCAAAAGTTTTTGCAAGTGAAACGGCCATGTGGGTTACTACAGAAGCAATTCAAATACATGGTGGCTACGGATATGTAAAAGAATACCATGTAGAAAGAATGATGCGCGATGCAAAGATCACGCAGATTTACGAAGGTACCAGCGAAGTGCAGCGGATAGTAATCAGCAGAGCGATTTTGAAATGAGGTGAAAATTCAGAAATATTAGATTGAACGTGAAACTTTTTAGGAATATCTTTTAACATTTTTGAATAACAATGTTTTTACCAATTGGCTAAATTTGAGCTGAAAAAAAATTATCATTTTGGAAGCCGGAGTATTCGATCATTCTTTTGAAGCGGAAAAAAACAAAAAGGCACTCCTGTACACTGTCATCATTTGTAGTTTATTCCTTATCATCGCCATTTTTTATACATGGCCAATGAACATGCCGGCAATACCTGTTGTACAGGATTTGATTGATGTAAATCTTGGTAATGAACAAGAAGGAATGGGCGATGTGCAGCCTTTGGTTAAAGGAGAAAGAGCTCCGGATAATGAAAGCGTGGCATCTCATCACAGTACACAAAAAGCACATGAATCTCCTTCACAGAATATCCAGGCCCATGAAAATAATGATGAAACTGCAGCGCCTGTAGTAAAAACTGAAAAACCAAAAGATATTAACAAAATAGAAAATAAAGAAAGCAGCACAAAAGCTTCTAAAAATATTAATCCCTCTCCTGTTATAAATCCAAATCCTTCTCCACCAAAACCAAAAGTTCCTTTGTACAAAGGAGGCACCGGAACCGGAGGTAATGGAGCTGCTGAAGACAATGGCTACAGAAACCAGGGCTACAAGCCGGGTAACGGAGATGCCGGCAGCCCTGATGGAAAACCAGATGCGTATGGTAATTCGCCAGGTGGAAGAAGCGGCGTAAGTGTGGTTCGGGGATTGTCCGGAAGACGCCCGATTCATTTTCCTTCAATGACTGATAACTTCAATGAAAATGCAAAAGTATATGTAGATGTAAAAGTGGATGCCTCAGGTAAAGTTACCGCCGCATCCATCGCCCGTGGCACCACAACTTCCAACTCAAATCTGAGGAATATCGCCATTGAAAAAGCAAAACAATTGAAATTTCCTCCCGGCCAAAGCGATATAGATAGCGGTACGATCCTGTTTAATTTCGTTCTAAAAAGCTGAAATAATACAATTGGAAATAAATGATTACGGCAAAAGGAAGTAATTCCCTTCTATATTTGCGTTTCTCATTTTCGTTCTGACACTTCAATATTTCCCCTTTTGATTCTAACTTTTTCAAAATTTCACCCTTTCCCATTTCAAACTTGAATATTAGTCAATTAGCTAATTATATTTGCGGATTATGAATTACGAACAGGCTTTGCATTATTTATACAACAAGCTTCCTCAATATAGCCGATTGGGGCCAAAAGCATATAAAGCTGATTTAAAAAATACATTGGCGCTCTGTAATTTTCTGGATAACCCGCACAAAAAAATCAAAATGATTCACATTGCAGGCACAAATGGTAAAGGTTCTACCAGTCACATGCTTGCCGCCATTTTTCAACAAAATGGATATAAAACCGGATTATATACTTCTCCGCATTTAAAAGATTTCAGGGAAAGAATAAAGCTAAATGGTGTCATGATTCCTGAATCTTCTGTGATCAGGTTTGTAAATAAAACAAAAGACATTGCAGAAAAAATAAAACCTTCGTTTTTCGAACTCACTTTTGTTATGGCTTTGGATTTTTTTGCAAAGCAGGAAGTGGATATTGCAATCATTGAAACGGGCCTGGGAGGTAGGTTAGACAGCACTAATGTAATCACCCCTTTGCTATCCATCATTACGAATATCGGTTACGATCATATGGATATTCTGGGAGATACCTTATCAAAAATTGCGTTTGAAAAAGCGGGAATCATCAAACCAAATATTCCTGTGATAATAGGAGAATTCACTCCCGAAACAAAAATAGTTTTTCAAAAAAAATCTACTGAAACCCAATCGCAGATTTTTTTTGCAGAAGAAAAATACAAGATCAATTCAATCAATTTCGATGATACCCACTTAGAGATTGAAATAGGTAATAGTAAAACCAACCGGAAAGAAAGTTACCAACTTGACCTAAACGGGCTTTACCAACAAAAAAATTTATTGGCCATACTCTGTGCAATTGAAATATTAAAGAATGACTTTGTATTAGAAGATAAAAATATCAGGATAGCTTTAGGTAACGTAAAAAAAATAACCGGCCTTCATGGAAGATGGGAAGTGATTCACCAAAAGCCTCTCGTGGTGCTGGATGTAGCACATAATGTGGATGGATTTAAGCAGTTGATACAACAAATCTTTAAAATTAAATATGATCAACTTCGCGTTATTTTTGGAATGGTGAAAGATAAAGACATTCAGAAAGTATTGGAAATACTTCCGGAAAATGCGACCTATTATTTTACCAAAGCCCAAATACCGCGCGCTTTACCGGAAAAAGAATTACAACAAAAAGCAAGTCAACACCAGCTTTCCGGCACTTCCTTTCCGGATGTGAACAAAGCATTAAAATCCGCCCTTAGCGAAGCTTCTGAAAAAGATATGATCATTGTTTGCGGCAGCGTTTTTGTGGTTGGCGAGGTTTCATTTGTCTTTTAAAACTAAATTAAAACTATCTCAATCTCTTCAATTAAAATAGATAAATGATCTCATTTTACTATGATTGGCTGGAGAAATAATTTTTATTCCGGAATTAGCACTTACTTATAAACACAATGGAAATCTCTTTATAAAATGATTTTCTGATTTGGGCAAAAATTTAAAAGAATAAAAAATTTTCCAAGTTAAATTAAGTATTATCGCATACTCATATTTTTTGCGAACTGTCCTAAACCTTAACTGAAATGAAGTCTGTCAAACTTATTTGGTTATTATTATTTACGGTAATAATGATGGTAACCATGAAAGTGCAATGGAATTGGAACAATAAAAATGTTCAACATGGCATCATAAAATTGGAACTTGCCACAACGCAGTCGGATGCAAAAAATATAATTGAAGATTGGAATTTGAATGGAGCCATTGCCAATACTTATTTAGATTTCTTGTTTATAATTGCCTATTCCTGGTTTCTTTTCGCAGCAGTTTATCGCACAGGCAATAGGCTTAATGGATGGGGGAATTATTTAAAATTTATCGCTTTCCTGTCGCCACTGGCAGGCATTCTGGATATCGTAGAGAATTACAAAATGCTCCAATTTATGAGGGATACCAATAATTTTCATACAGCTTATTTTGTATCAGCTATAAAGTGGGGCATTGTAACCGGACTTTTTACTTTATTTATAGTCTTAAGCTGTTTGGTAAATGATCAGGAAAGAGAGAAGTTTATCTAAGTTTAATTGTTTAATAATGATTTACATCCTGAATTAGTAAATAATACAATAGTTCCCTTGACTTTCTTTTAGAATTAAATATCCATTAGAAATACCTGTAACCTTTCCATTTTATTGTGCCCGGGACTGGATTCGAACCAGCACATCCTTGCGAACGCTGCCACCTGAAGGCAGTGCGTCTACCAATTTCGCCACCCGGGCTTATTCAACTAATAATCTCGAAAAATGAAGGCAAAACTAAATTGAAAGTTTGACAATTGAACAACCAATTAATCAACTCTTGAAAAGAAATGATTTATCATTAAATTAATTCACCAAAAAAGTCATTTTTCATCAATTTTCGAGGTCACAAACTCCTACACACTCACATTAAATTCTCTCAAAGCCTCATTAAGGCTGGTCTTCCTATCTGTACTATCTTTTCTTTTACCGATGATTAACGCACAACCAACACCATATTCCCCTGCAGGAAACTTTTTATTATAAGTGCCCGGAATCACCACACTCCGCGACGGAATAGTTCCTTTGGTTTCGATAGGCTGACTTCCACTTACATCAATAATTTTAGTAGATTGTGTAAGTACCACATTGGCTCCCAAAACAGCTTCTTTTTCTACCCTCACTCCTTCTACCACTATACACCGGCTGCCGATAAAACATCCATCTTCAATTATTACCGGGCTTGCCTGTAACGGCTCCAAAACTCCGCCAATACCCACGCCACCACTGAGGTGCACATTTTTCCCAATCTGTGCGCAACTTCCTACAGTAGCCCAGGTATCCACCATAGTTCCTTCATCTACATACGCGCCAATATTTACATAACTTGGCATTAACACCACATTTCTTCCAAGAAAACTTCCGTAACGGGCGATAGCATGCGGCACAGCGCGTACGCCAATATTTTTATAATCCTTTTTTAATTTCATTTTATCATAAAACTCAAAAGGAGGAAGTATCATCGTTTCCATTTTTTGTATTCCGAAAAATAAAATAATAGCCTGCTTTACCCATTCATTTACTTGCCAGCTATTTTCAGGTTCTCTATTAAAACTCTTCGTTGTAACGGGCATGGCTGTACGTAGCTCACCTGTATCAAGCTTATCAATTACATTTCTTATCGCATCAGAGTAAGTTTCATCTTTGAGCAATTCACGGTTGTCCCATACTTGATGGATCATTTCTTCAAGGTTCATAATTTTTTAATTTTTTTAAGCAAACTTAAAGCATTGTGCAAATTAGTTGAAATGATATGAATAACTTCGCACACGGATGCAAAAATTTCTTGTTATACAAACAGCTTTTACCGGGGATGTAGTATTAGCAACTGCTGTCTTAGAAAAAATTCACAGGTTTTTCCCTCACGCAGAAATAGATATTTTGGTAAGAAAAGGAAATGAAGGCCTTTTAGATGGGCACCCTTTTATTCATGAAACCCTTATTTGGAATAAAAAAGAAAACAAGAATAAACATCTTCTGCAGCTACTGAAAAAGATTCGTTCTAATAAATATGATAAAGTAATAAATCTTCAAAGATTCGCATCCACCGGCATTCTAACGGCTTTCTCAAAAGCAGATGAAAAAATAGGTTTTAAAAAAAATCCTTTAAGTTTTTTATACACAAAATCCTTTCCTCATGATATGCTGAACGGGCAGCATGAAGTAGAAAGAAATAATAAGCTGATCGAAGATTTTACCGATAGCTTATTTACCAAACCAAAATTATATCCCTCAAAAAAAGATGAGGAAAGAATAACAGAATATATTTCGGAACCTTTTGTATGTATGATACCGGCAAGTGTTTGGTTCACCAAGCAATATCCTTTTGAAAAGTGGATTGAACTTATCAATGTTTTTCCTCCGCAATTTAAAATCTATCTGCTGGGGGGAAAAGAAGACATTGGGTTTTGTGAAAAAATAAAGAATAATGTAAGCAATAACAAGGTAGAAATACTTGCTGGAAAACTTAATTTTCTTTCCTCCGCGGCTTTAATGAAGAAGGCTACAATGAATTACACCAATGATTCTGCACCATTGCATTTTGCTTCAGCAATGGATGCGCCGGTTACTGCAATTTTCTGTTCTACCGTTCCACGATTTGGATTCTATCCATTATCAACCCGGACTTATATTGTGGAAACAGATGAATTTTTACCATGCAAACCATGTGGATTGCATGGTTGGAACGCTTGTCCGCTAGGACACTTCAAATGCGCTCTAACTATAGATACTCAAAAATTATTAAATACGCTAACTCAGAAATGAACTCATTTTCAGAAGATATAATTTTTTGTACCAAAACATTAAAGTCGGGCGGAATCATTCTTTATCCAACCGATACAATTTGGGGAATTGGTTGCGACGCTACAAATTCAGCCGCCGTAAAAAGAATCTATCAGTTAAAAAAAAGAGCAGAAACAAAGTCAATGATCTTGTTACTTAGTGATAAAGAGATGCTGACTGAATACGTGGGTAACCCATCTAAAAAGATACTTTTATATCTTCAAAAACAAATAAAACCAACTACAGCTATATTTGAAAATGCAATTAATCTCCCTGCAATTATTATAAATAATGATGGCACTGTTGGTATGAGAATTACACAGGATAAATTTTGTAAAACAGTTATTGAAAGATTGAAAAGACCTTTGGTTTCTACATCGGCAAACATCTCAGGAGAATCATTTCCTCAAAACTTTTTAGAAATTTCAGCAAAAATAAAAGCCGGTGTTGACTACATTGTTCAACACCGTCAAAATGATTTTGAAAAAAAAGCGCCATCCTCGATTATTAAATTAAATTCAGGAAATGAAATAGAAGTGATTCGCTGAAATAATTTACTTTTGCCTGCTGCTCAAAGCTCAAAGCTCACACACAACTCACAACTCACAATTCACAACTCAAATCATTTACAATCCTATTCCTATTCCAAGTTGTATCGTTTTTGTTTTCCAGGTTTCCTGGTTTCCTATATTATCAAGATTAGTAAGGCCGCCCACGAAGCGCCCATAAACTTTGAACTTCAATAAATTTAATTGAAGGCCTCCTGTCAGGGCAAAATTTCCCGATTTAAAAGCATCATTTCCATTTTGTAAGATACTTTTGTTCTGACTTAAAACAATTCCAAACTGGGGCCTGGCTTGTAGAGTAAGAAACTTATTCAAATTGTAATTCAACATGATAGGAATGCTTAAATAATGGAACTGGATTTTATCAACATTTTTGAAAGCGCCATCGTAAACCTGGCTGAATTTAGATGAAGTATCCACATTGGTTTGATTAAATAAAACTTCTGGTTGAATACCGAATTTGCCGAAATTAATAGCGGCGTATGCTCCAACATGATACCCGAGTGTAAATTCATCCTTAAATGGTTCGCCTGATATTTTGCCAAGATTGGCGCCACCTTTAATTCCAAGACTCAATTTTTGAGAAAAAAGTGAAGATGAAATAAAAAATAAAATTGCGAAAGAAAAAAGT
>JBDTEK010000322.1:0-12068 GCA_039922575.1 Ginsengibacter sp. | reverse complement strand
TTCCCTTATTTAAATTCGTTTCCAGAGATTACTCATTCACAGGATATAAAATGCTTCCCGGTAAGTTTTTGACAAAGAATATATTTTTTAGTCAAAACAAACGGATTCAAACAAAAATTATTAATGGGATAGCGGATTTTCTTTATCAGCTTCATCATTTTCCATCTATAAAGCTGAATGATTTTTCATTGGAAATAATGAATTTGAAAGAAGAATATTCGGAAGACTTTGAAAATACCAAAAAATTAATTTTCCCTGAAATTTCAAATCATCAACAAACCTCCATTTCCAATATTTTTAATGAGTATTTAAGTGATGCCACAAACTTCAACTATACGCCGGTCTTAATTCACAACGACTTTAGTGTAAATCATATTCTATTTGATGAAAATGAAAAAAAAATAAATGGAGTAATAGATTTTGGGGACATGGCCTTTGGTGACGCCGACTATGATTTTATGTACTTGTTCGATTGTTTTGGAAATGATTTTATAGAAAAAATGCTAAAATATTACGATCATCCTTTCGCTGAAAAATTATTTAAAAAACTGACATTTTTTTCCCTTGCCAATAAATTACAAACATTAATAGTGAGTATAAAAGAAAATGATAAAGATGATATAAGAGAAGGATATACAATTTTGAAACGATGGAATCATAGCCGCAGAATTTGGTAAAAGACCGCTCTGACTCAGGCAATGCTTGTGTGAGTTTTCGAGCGTCAATATTTCAAAGCCTGTGAAAATCATTCTCCGTTTTCCTCTTCCTCAACTTCTTTCCTGCAAGGTACTTTTCCCGCATAATTTCATAGACCGGCTTCTCGTAGACTTTACTTTCTAACCAGGAAATAATGTCGAGATAAGCGAAGGCTCTTGTTTCAAATTTACTGGTTTCAAATTGTTTAATAGTGTATAATAATTTCTCAAATTCTGGCTTTAATCTTCGGGCCGGTAAATAAAAAGATTTACGCAGGAATTTAAATATCTCTTCTTCCACCAAACTTAAATTTTGCATTTTTGCCATAAATCGATACACTGATTTTATCAGGTATTCAAGTAACTGGAAATTCCCTAATTCATAATGGGCGATCAAATGTAACAGGCGGGCGTAACATTGTAAATCGTTTCTCAAATTTACTTTCCAGTTTATAATGGTATTAAGATAATCAATAGCGCTGCTATAATCGCCGGCGCCAAAATAAAGAGATGCTATTTTATAATAAAAAATCAATGTGCGGTGCTGATCCAGGTAAAGATTGTACTCATCCAACTGGTGCATAATAGGTTCTACTATCTTTAGGCCTTCTTCAAAAGTTCCCTCTAAAAAATGTTGATTAATCTTTGAAATATATAAATACACAAAAACCTGTATCTTATTATTATCATTTAGTTTCACCACATCCGACCGGCTAAAATCTTCAAAAAGCGCAAGTGTTTTTTCGAAGCCTTTATAATTTCTTAAATTAAAATGCGCATTCAATAAATTATGTAAGCCTTTAATATAATTACCGGTTTCTATTTTTATCATGTAAGGATGTTCTTCAAATTGGTCTACCCACTTTTGCGTGTAACGGTAATACATCAAAAAATCCTGTCGTATAAAAGCGTACCAGCAATAACTTTGGCTATAATAAAGTTTCTCATAAAAACCTTCAGGGCTTTTTATTTCTTCAGTTAAATGCTCATGAAAATAATTTTCAATTTCTTTTTCATCAGCTTTATTTCTTGCAAGACCATTCTTAATATACCAACTATATAAGTTTAGCGCAAGATTAGAAAGCAGCGATTCCCGTTCATAATGTTTATTGGTGGTGTTCACCTCAGTAGTTAATGCGTCTGCGCGGTCCTGCATGCTACGTGTAATGTGTAAGGTTTCAATCTTTTTTTCTACTGATAAAACTTCAATAAGAAAACTGAGCTGGTTGGTTGATCCGGCAAGCTCTTTAATCTTTTCCAGAATTTTCAGGCTCTGATGATACAAACCTTTATTATAAAGTATTTTAGCATAATCAAGTTGTTCATGAAGTTGAATATCTATGTTCTCATTACCTTCCAATAAGCGTAGGCTGCTCAATATCTGTTTATATAAATGGGATTTTATATTCGGAAGCTGCTGCTTTTTTATGGAGGCAGTTTTACTAATCAGTAAACTTTCGTCATATGCAGACATCTTGTCTATCGCATCAAAAAGCTGTACGATCTTTAAGTCGTTGTTGGACGAATTTCGTTTTACATATAATTTAAAATTTCGCTTTTCTGATTTTTGAAGAGAATGTATTAATTGGAATAAAGCATCGGTTGATCGGTTGGGCATCGTTATTAATTTTGATCTGAAACGGTTTGAAGGTGAGCAGTAAAACGTAAGCTGTGAACAGTTCTAAGATAAATTTTATAGTTAAATTAAAAGTTTGCAATTTTCCACTATAAAAGAACCGTTCCAGAAAAATTATTTCTTAAAATATAATCCAACAATGGCTAAAATAATTGCAACAAAAAAGGCGAATATCCATCGAATAATATCCGATTTTACATCAAATATTTTTACATTAAGTTTTGCGATTTCTTTTTTTACATTTCCGATATCAGCTTTCGTAGCTAAAATCTTTAAATTATTTTCCTTGTTTTCTTTCAACTTAAAATCAACAAAATTTACCAATTCCTCTGCTTCTTTTTCACGAATCTATTTTTAAAGATTTGAAAGAGTTGTATATCTGTTATATTCATCTATGTTCATCCTTATAATTTCAAAAAATAAGTTTTCCTTCAAAGATATTAAATTAAAGATTCAATTTAAGTATATTAATACATTATTAATTCTCTCTGTTTCAATGTTTAAACAGAACGAATTCACAATTAAGATGGAGGCATTGAATAGTTGGGCATCGTAATTAAATTAACCCAAATAGCAGTAGTAGCAAAGGTTCTATAAAAATATTATTCATTTCAGAAGTGTAAAACTCTGGTATTTTGTTTATTAATCAAAGAATCTAACTGTTACTTTCGATTTAACAGTAATTTTTTTGAAGTCTATATTTCTTTTCCATAAAAATATTTGAATGAAAAAGATCATCATTTTTGACACCACACTTCGCGACGGGGAACAGGTTCCCGGATGCAAATTAAATGCTAAAGAAAAAATTGAATTGGCTTTGCAACTGGAAGATCTCGGTGTAGATGTAATTGAAGCGGGGTTTCCTATTTCGAGCCCCGGAGATTTTTCGTCTGTCGAACAAATATCAAAAACGATTACGAAAGCAACAGTTTGCGCATTATCCCGTGCCGTTCAAAAAGATATTGAAACAGCAGCTCAGGCATTAAAATATGCAAATCAACCTCGCATTCACACCGGCATCGGAACATCAGATTACCATATAAAAAGTAAATTCAATTCCAACCGTAAAGATATTTTAAAAAGAGCAGCGCAATGTGTAAAATGGGCAAGAAATTTTACTGATGATGTAGAGTTTTATGCAGAGGATGCAGGGAGAACGGAAAACGAATATTTGGCAAAAGTGATTGAAGCGGTGATAAAAGCAGGAGCTACTACTGTAAACATCCCAGACACTACAGGTTATTGTTTGCCCCATCAATATGGAGAAAAAATTGCCTTTTTGGTAAACAATGTTTCTAATATTGACAAAGCGGTTATTTCTTGCCATTGTCACAATGATTTAGGATTGGCTACAGCCAATTCTATTTCCGGCATTATCAACGGGGCAAGGCAAATAGAATGTACCATAAATGGCCTCGGAGAAAGAGCCGGAAATACTTCGTTAGAAGAGGTAGCAATGATCATAAAGCAACATAAAGTATTAGATTTTTATACCAACATAAAATCTAAAGGATTGAATCCAATAAGCAGGCTGGTTTCAGATACGATGCGCATGCCGGTGCAACCAAATAAGGCAATTGTAGGAAGCAATGCTTTTTCCCATTCGTCGGGTATTCACCAGGATGGATTTTTAAAAGATACTTTAACCTATGAAATAATTAATCCTGCCGATGTGGGCGCCGACAGTTCGAAGATTGTACTAACAGCAAGGAGTGGGCGCAGCGCGCTGGCATATCGTTTTCAAAAATTGGGTTATCAATTTGATCGCAATGATGTAGACTTTTTGTACAATAACTTCTTAAAAGTGGCCGACCATAAAAAAGAAGTGTTAGATGAAGATTTATGTGAACTTGCAATTAGTTATCAGCAGATGTTAGTTCATTAAAAGCTCAAGCTGAAAATATAAAATAAATGGCAAAAACATTATTTGAAAAAATTTGGGAAAAGCACCTGGTAAAAACGATACCGGACGGCCCCGATGTTATATACATTGACAAACATTTAATTCATGAAGTAACCAGTCCGCAGGCCTTTACCGGAATTGAAAAAAGAGGACTAAAACTTTTCAGGCCGGATAAAACCGTCGCTACTGCAGACCATAACGTTCCAACGATCGATCAACATCTTCCTATAAAAGATGAATTAGGAAGATTACAAGTTCAAAAATTGGTAGATAATTGCGCAAAACATCAAGTAGAGTTGTATGGTTTAGGACATCCGTTCCAGGGTATCGTACATATTATTGGGCCTGAATTAGGCATTACACAGCCAGGTATGACCATAGTTTGCGGCGATAGCCACACATCCACTCACGGAGCTTTTGGAACTATAGCATTTGGCATCGGTACCAGTGAAGTTGAGATGGTTTTCGCTACCCAATGTGTGTTACAAAACAAGCCGAAAGTGATGCGCATTAATGTGGAAGGAGAATTAAATAAAAGCGTTGTTTCAAAAGATATTATACTATTTATTATCTCCAAAATTTCCGCAAGCGGCGCTACCGGGTATTTTATTGAATATGCAGGATCGGCTATCAAAGCGCTTTCCATGGAAGCACGCATGACCATTTGCAATATGAGTATTGAAATGGGAGCAAGAGGAGGAATGATAGCGCCTGATGAAACCACATTTGAATATATAAAAGGAAGAATGTTTGCTCCAAAAGGCATTGAATGGGAAAACAAAAAGGCAGAATGGGAAAAATTATTTTCGGATGAGGAAGCTCATTTTGACCTTGAAATAAATATTAATGCCGGAGAAATAGAACCCATGATAACCTACGGAACCAACCCCGGATTGGGAATCGCCATTAATGGACTGGTGCCAACTTTAGAAAGTATTTCAGATGAAGGAGAAAGAAATAATATCATAAAATCACTTCAATATATGGGATTGAAGGCCGGACAATCACTAAAAGGGATGCCGGTGCAAAACGTTTTCATCGGAAGTTGTACTAATTCAAGGATCGAAGATCTGCGTTTAGTAGCCTCCGTTATAAAGGGTAAAAAGAAAAATGAGCATGTAAATGTGATGATCGTTCCAGGGAGCCAGCAAGTGGCCGCACAAATAAAAGCGGAAGGATTAGATATTATTTTTACAGATGCAGGATTTAAAATCCGACAAGCCGGTTGCAGTGCATGTCTCGGAATGAATGAAGACAAAATTCCTGCAGGAGAATATTGTATTTCTACTAGCAATAGAAATTTTGAAGGAAGGCAGGGCGCAGGATCAAGAACATTACTGGCAAGCCCGTTAACAGCCGCGGCAGCCGCTATTACAGGTGTGGTAACTGATGTAAGAGAATTTTTAAATTGAAAAATGGAAGCATTAAAACATATACAAAGTACTTTTGTACCAATGCCATTTGAAAACATTGATACAGATCAGATTATTCCGGCAAGATTTTTAAAATCTACCACGCGTGATGGTTTTGGGAAAAATTTGTTTCGCGATTGGAGGTATATTAATAACGATGATGCACAGCCGAAAATGGATTTCATTTTAAACAACCCTGAATATAAGGGTTCTATTTTAGTAGCAGGCAAGAATTTCGGATGTGGATCTTCACGCGAGCATGCTGCGTGGTCTCTGCTCGATTATGGATTTAATGTGGTAGTATCAAGCTTTTTTGCTGATATTTTTAAAAACAATGCTTTAAATAATGGGCTGGTGCCGGTTCAGGTGAGCGATGATTTTTTACAAAAGATTTTCGGGCTACAGAATGGATCTACACTTTCTGTGGATATAGCAAACCAGTTTATTAAAATAGATGCCACAGATGAGCAGGAAAAATTTGACATTAATAATTATAAAAAAACCTGCCTGTTGAATGGCTACGATGATATTGATTACTTGTTAAGTATTAAAAAAGAAATTTTGCAATTTGAAAATGCATTAGTTTAAGAAATTATTATGAAAAAGAATATAACCGTAATACCCGGCGATGGTATTGGACCTGAGGTAATCAGAGAAGCTGTAAAAGTATTGCATGCAGTTGCATTAAAATTCCACCATCATTTCAATTTCATTTATTGCGCGATGGGAGCAGCTGCAATTGATAAAACAGGCGATCCGTTGCCACAGGATACTATTGACAGTTGCCTTAAAAATGATGCTGTATTACTCGGTGCTATTGGCCATCCGAGGTACGATCATGACCCTTCGGCAAAAGTACGTCCGGAGCAAGGATTATTAAAACTGAGAAAAGAATTGCAATTATTTGCGAACATAAGGCCGGTTACAACTAATATTACTTTATATAATCTTTCTCCGTTAAAAGAAAAACAATTACATGGAGTAGATTTTGTTATTTATCGGGAATTGACCGGAGGAATTTATTTTGGTAAAAAAGAATTGAATGATGAAGGCACAGAAGCATCTGATCTTTGTATTTATAATAGAAAAGAAATTGAGCGTATCACACGGCTTGGCTTTAGTGCCGCACAAAAAAGAAGAAAAAAGTTAACTCTTGTTGATAAAGCCAATGTTCTTGAAACATCAAGGCTTTGGAGAAAAACCGTGCAGGAAATTGCTAAAAGTTATTCTGATGTAAAAGTTGATTACCTGTATGTTGATAATGCGGCAATGCAATTAATTTTAAATCCGAGGCAGTTTGATGTAATTCTTACAGAAAATATGTTTGGAGATATTTTGAGCGATGAGGCCAGCGTTCTCAGTGGATCTCTGGGACTTCTTCCCTCCTCTTCTGTTGGAGAAAAAAACGCCCTGTTTGAACCAATTCATGGCTCTTATCCGCAAGCGGCGGGCAAAGATATTGCTAATCCGGTTGGCGCTATTTTATCGGCGGCTTTAATGATGGAATATTTTGAATTATTTGATGAGGCAAAGGCCATCCGGGAAGCTGTAGAATGGACTTTAGGAAATGGTTTTGTAACCAGGGATATAGACCCGATAAATTCTTATTCCACCTCAACAATAGGCGAATTAGTGAGCGATTATATAGGTAATGATATTCCGCAAAATATTAACTTAAAAAATATGGCTTTGGGGCAGACAACAATCATTTGAGGTTGAACGAAATTTCATTTTTAATGTGCAAAAAAAGAGATTACAGGCGCCTCTGCAGAATGCCCTTAAGCACCTGTTTATCGCCTGAAACTGAAATTTTTATTTGATGGGTTTTAGTCAAAACAAAAATAGTTCTTTGTTTTTTTAAAAAGGTACCGTACGTTTGCATCACAATTTTTCTCAACATTGAAAAGCAAACTAAATAATGACGTTCGAAATATTTCAGTAATCACAATTGCTGTCATTGTCATTATTATACCCTTAATCACTGGAGGAGGAACTATTACTTGAAAAGAAATCATCAAAGTATAGCCCGCCTTCAAAAAGGCGGGTTTTTTATTTTAAAACCGCTTTTATAAATATTTTTTATGTATTTCAACGAAAACACTTTTTTATATTTTAATGGAAAAATCTTAAAAGCTTCAGAAGCCAAAATAGATATGTATGGCCAAACGCTTCATTACGGTTATGGTGTTTTTGAAGGTATCCGGTCTTATAAAACAATCAATGGAAAGACCAAAATTTTTAAAGAAACAGCACATTTTTCCAGATTAAAAAACTCGGCTCAGGCGCTCAATTTACCATATGATTGGACCAATGAGGAATTGATAAAAGCCAGTTACGAAATTTTGAGGTTAAACAATTTACAGGATGCCTACATACGTCCATTAGTGTATGCACCGGCTAATATGGGTTTCAATGTTAATAGTGAATCCTTTGTTGTTATAGAAGCATGGAAAATGGAACCGTTTCTGGGAGAAAAATTATTAAATGTCATGACTTCTTCTTTTGAGCGGCCCAACCCTAAGGCTTTCAAAATAGAAGTAAAGGCTACAGGACATTATGTTAATTCTATTCTTGCAAGCCAGGAAGCAAAAGCAAAAGGTTTTGATGAAGCACTTTTATTGGATATAAATGGCTTTATAGCGGAGGGCACAGGAGCTAATTTTTTTGTAGAAAAAAATGGCGTTTTATATACTCCTGAAACAGGAAATATTTTGCCAGGGATTACAAGAGCAACTGTTTTGGAAATCTGCGCTGAACTTAATATTCCAACAGTTGAAAAACAGATCACCCTTGATGAAGTGCATGGAGCGGACGGCGCTTTCTTCTGTGGTACAGCCGCAGAGATTATTGGAATTGCTTCCCTTGATCATATTCTATTTACAAAAAACTTGTTATAGAAAAAACTTATTCTCAAACTGAAATTTTAGCATGAACGAATTGAACAAATACAGTAAGACCATTACACAGGATGAAACCCAACCTGCAGCACAGGCAATGTTTTATGGTATTGGATTATCGGATGAAGACCTTAAAAAACCCCAGGTAGGCATTGTAAGTATGGGATACGATGGCAATACCTGCAATATGCACTTAAATGATCTTGCAAAAATTGTAAAGAAAGGCGTTTGGGACAATAACCAGGTAGGGTTAATTTTCAATACTATCGGGGTAAGTGATGGCATGAGCAATGGCACGGATGGTATGCGTTATTCTATGGTAAGCCGCGATATAATCGCCGATTCCATTGAGGCAGTTTGTGGCGCTCAATATTATGATGCGCTGATTGCAATACCAGGCTGCGATAAAAATATGCCTGGTTCTTTAATTGCAATGGGAAGATTGAATCGTCCTGCAATAATGGTTTATGGAGGCACTATTGCTCCGGGCCATTACAAGGGTGAGGATTTAAATATTGTTTCTGCTTTTGAAGCATTAGGACATAAAATAGCAGGAAATATTTCCCCGGAAGATTTTAAACAAGTGATTCGCCATGCATGTCCGGGAGCAGGAGCCTGTGGCGGTATGTATACAGCCAATACAATGGCATCGGCGATTGAAGCATTAGGAATGAGCTTGCCATATTCTTCTTCTAATCCCGCACTGAGCGAGGATAAGAAAAACGAATGCCTTCACGCAGGGAAAGCGATACTGAATTTACTTGAAAAAGATATTAAGCCGAAGGATATCATGACAAGAAAAGCATTTGAAAATGCAATTACTATTGTGATCATTCTCGGCGGATCTACCAATGCAGTGCTGCATTTAATTGCGATGGCAAAAAGCGTTGATGTCAAAATAACGCAGGATGATTTTCAGGCCACAAGCGACAAAATACCCGTTCTTGCCGATTTTAAACCGAGTGGTAAATACCTGATGCAGGATCTACATGAGCATGGCGGAATACCTGCCGTTATGAAATATTTGTTAAAAGAAAATTTATTACACGGGGATTGCTTAACAGTAACTGGCAAAACAATTGCAGAGAATTTAGAAAGTGTGCCTGATCTTGATTTTGCTAAACAAAAAATAATTCATTCCTTAAACGATCCTATAAAAAAAACAGGTCATATTCAAATCCTGTACGGTAACCTCGCAGTAGGTGGAAGTGTAGCAAAGATCAGCGGAAAAGAAGGTGAAAAATTTACCGGCCCCGCAAGAGTTTTTGATGGTGAGCATGATTTGATCAAAGGAATTAATTCAGGGAAAATAAAACCGGGAGATGTGGTGGTAATTAAATATGTAGGTCCAAGAGGAGCGCCTGGAATGCCGGAAATGTTAAAGCCAACTTCAGCTATAATTGGCGCGGGGCTTGGTAACAGTGTTGCTCTAATTACAGATGGAAGGTTTAGCGGAGGCACCCATGGCTTTGTAGTGGGTCATATCACACCCGAGGCTTTTGAAGGCGGGTTACTTGCCCTGGTAGAGGATGACGATACAATAGAAATTGATGCTACTAATAACAGTATTAACTTGAAAGTAGATGAAGAAATAATATCCGACAGAAGAAAAAAATGGAAGCAACCCGCGCTACTTGCTACCAAAGGGATATTATATAAATATGCAAAATGCGTTAGCAATGCATCTGAAGGATGCGTTACAGATGAGAATTGAAAAATATTTTAAAAATCTAAACAGAATTTGATCACAATAAAAAATACAATTATGGTAGAAGCTAAAAAACAAGGAACCCCCAAAGTACTCACCACAGAAACGAAGAATAAAGAGGTCTCGGGTTCTGAAGCATTAATACTTTCGCTTTTAGCTGAAAATGTTGATATTGTTTTCGGCTATCCCGGAGGTGCTATCATGCCTGTATATGATGAATTGTATAATTATTCCGAAAAAATAAAGCATTTTTTAGTCAGGCACGAACAAGGAGCCATTCATGCTGCACAGGGATTTGCGCGGGTAACAGGACGAGCAGGAGTCGTGTTTGCAACTTCAGGCCCCGGCGCTACCAATTTAATTACAGGCATTGCCGATGCAATGATTGACAGTACACCGGTAATTTGTATCACCGGACAGGTGGCATCGCATTTGTTGGGTACTGATGCTTTTCAGGAAATAGATGTAATGAATATAACGGTACCAGTAACAAAATGGAACGTTCAAATAACGAGGGCAGAAGATATTTGCAAAACAATTGCGAAAGCATTTTATATTGCGCAAAGCGGACGGCCGGGCCCTGTAGTTGTTGATATTACAAAAGATGCACAGATTGCCAAAACAACTTTCAATTACGAAAAATGCAGTCAATTAAGGACTTATCATCCAGTACCTGAAATTGATCCTGCTAAAATAGAAGACGCGGCTTTGCTCATTAATGCTGCTAAAAAGCCTTACATTCTTGCTGGCCAAGGTATTACACTCTCAGGAGCAACCAATGAATTAATTGCTTTTGCAGAAAAAGGAAATATTCCGGTTGCCTCTACCCTGCTGGGATTATCTGGTTTTCCTACAGATCATCCGCTGTATGTGGGCTATCTTGGAATGCATGGCAATTATGGCCCTAATGTTAATACGAATGAATGTGATCTCCTGATAGCCGTTGGTATGCGATTCGATGACCGCGTAACTGGTGATGTAAATAGATACGCAACAAAGGCCAAAATCATTCATATTGATATAGATAAAGCAGAAATTAATAAGATAATACATGCTGATGTAGGTATTAATGCCAATGCAAAAGAAGCCTTACAGTTACTTACAGAACAAATTCATCCCGCAGAACACACTGATTGGTTGGACACTTTTAAGAAATTGCATGAACAGGAATATGATAAAATTATTTGCAAAGATTGTCTTAACGAAAGCGCTGAAATAAAAATGGCCGAAGTGATTTTCTTATTAAATAAAATAACCGAAGGAAAATCTATTATTGTAACAGATGTAGGGCAACATCAAATGGTGGCTTCAAGGTATTATCAATTTAAGATTCCACGTTCTAATGTTACTTCAGGTGGTGCAGGTACCATGGGATTTGGTTTGCCTGCTGCTATGGGAGCAAAGGTTGGAAAGCCAGACAGGCAAGTAATTGCTATAGCCGGAGATGGTGGATTTCAAATGACCATTCAGGAATTAGGTACTATTTCACAATATAATATTCCTGTAAAAATAATTGTATTAAACAATGAATTTTTGGGAATGGTAAGGCAATGGCAACAAATGTTTTTTGCAGGTCGTTATTCATTTACCGAAATGGTAAATCCTGATTTTGTAAAAATAAATGAAGCCTACGGCATCAAAGCAAAAAAAGTGGTTGATAGAAAAGATCTTTCTTCCGCAATACATGAAATGCTGGAATGGGATGGCCCTTATTTCCTGGAAGTGAAAGTTGAAAAAGAAGACAATGTTTTTCCAATGATTCCTACAGGAGCAAGTGTGAGTGAGATAAGGCTGTCATAAGAGGTAGGATGTAGAAT
>JBDTEK010000321.1:0-10183 GCA_039922575.1 Ginsengibacter sp. | reverse complement strand
AGTGTAGCAGGTGATGCAGATAAAATTTATCTGAGGCCGGAAACTGCACAAGGTATTTTTGTAAACTTTTTGAATGTGCAAAAAACCGGGAGAATGAAAATTCCTTTTGGCATTGCGCAAACAGGGAAAGCTTTCAGAAATGAAATTGTTGCGCGTCAGTTTATTTTTCGCATGCGCGAATTTGAGCAAATGGAAATGCAATTTTTTGTGCGCCCCGGCACAGAAATGAAATGGTATAAATACTGGAAAGCAGAGAGATTGAAATGGCATGAAAGCCTTGGTATTCCTGCCGAAAAATTACGTTATCACGATCATGTAAAATTGGCGCATTATGCAAATGCCGCGGTTGACATAGAGTTTGAATTTCCATTCGGATTTAAAGAATTGGAAGGCATTCACTCGCGTACTGATTTTGATCTGACACAGCACCAGAAACTGAGCAAAAAAAAGTTACAATATTTTGATAACGACCTTAACGAAGATGGAAAACCTTACGGAAATTATATTCCGTTTGTCGTAGAAACTTCCGTTGGTTTAGATCGTTTATTCCTCACCGTTATAAGCACTGCTTATGCAGAAGAAAAGTGGAATAGAGAAGACGGAACAGAGGACAGCCGTGTGGTTTTAAGAATCCCTGCGAAGATCGCTCCTTATAAATTAGCGATTCTTCCATTAGTAAAAAAAGACGGACTACCGGAAATAGCTAAGAATCTAATGCAGGAATGTAAACAAAGCTTTCATACTTTTTATGAAGAAAAAGACAGCATCGGCAAGCGTTACAGAAGAATGGATGCGATCGGTACTCCATTTTGTGTAACTATAGACCACCAAACTAAAGAAGACAATACGGTTACCATCAGGTATAGGGATACGATGACACAGAAAAGGATATTACTGGCTGATGTTAGAAAATTAATAATGGAGGAAATAAGTTAACAGAGCAGTTGCAGGTAAATAAAAAGAGAATGTATGAAACAGATATCATATCGTTAATAGAGAAATTCAATTCTCTTCAATTATCAAAAAATATTGATTTTGACAAATTTAATCAATATGCTATTACGCACCACTCAACAACTATTGAAGGAAGCACTCTTACCGAAATTGAAACAAGGCTTTTATTAGATGAAGGAATTACCCCAAAAGGAAAACCTTTGTTACACAGCCTAATGGTTCAGGATCATTATACTACACTTTTATTTGTTATTCAATCAGCAAAGGAAAATAAAGTAATTACTTCAGAGTTTATTCAACAAATAAATGCGCACGTATTGAAACAAACAGGCACTATTTATCAAACCGTTTTTGGAGAACTGGATAGTTCAAAAGGTGTTTTCAGAAAAGGAAATGTAAGTGCCGGGAATGCTTATTTTGTAAATTTTGATAAAGTACCCAATCTTGTAAAAGATCTTTGCAGTAAGATTGAGAACGCTGATAAAAAATCTGTTTTGGATCAATTAAATCTGAGTATTGATACCCACTTTAACCTTGTAACTATTCACCCTTTTTATGATGGCAATGGCAGAACCAGCAGGCTTTTGATGAATTATTTACAATTATTTTTTCACTTGCCAATGGCCATCGTTTTTAAAGAAGACAAGGCAGAATATTTTGAAGCATCGCAGCAAACAAGGCAAAAAAATAATATAGAAATTTTTAGGGGATTTATGTACGGGCAATATGCAAAATATTTAACCCTGGAAATTGAAAAATTTGAAAAGATGGAGAAGTGACAAATACAGAATCAAGGTGTTTATTTATTCTTTCTCAGAAGTAATCCAAAAAGATTAGTCATAAATATTCCTATTGCCATTCCGCATACTAAAAGTGTAACTACATGAATGGCTCTTATACACCCGCTATTGGGTAGCCTCGCAAAATTGATTACTGAAATAGCGATTATAAATAATGAAATGGCCATTGAGCGGAAATACTTTCTTCTCATAAAATTATTTAAATCATTCATGTTTTTAATACTTAGATCGTCTATTTAAAATCTAAAATTTTCAACCATACAATTCAAAATGAACCGCTTTTTTATCATATCCCAAATCCGCGATTTTCCTGCGGGCATCATCTATCATAAATTTCCAACCGCACAAATAAAAAGCCGCCGGATTTAAATTCTCAAGTTTTTCACACTCTTCATTATTTTTTTTGCAAATTTCCTCATACAAAGTATGCACATACCCCGTGGCTCCGCCCCAGCCCTCGCGGCTAAGTGTAGGAAGAAAAGTCAGGTTTTTCAATTCCTTTTCCAGGCATTTCATTTCATTAAAATACAATAGGTCTTTTTGCGTACGGCAACCGTAAATAAGATAAAGCTTCTTATGTGAAATCTTGTGCAAATTCAAATAGTTCAACATACTTCTAAATGGCGCAATTCCAGTGCCGGTGCAAATAAAAAATAGATCCTTTTCGATATTTTCCGGTAAAATAAAAACGCCTTGCGGACCTCGAAAGATTAATTCAGAACCCACTTTCACTTCATTAAATAAATAGGTCGTTCCTGCGCCCTTTTCCAGCAGCACGATCAGTAATTCAAACACGTTTGTACCGTCAGGCCAACTTGCAATGGAATAGCTGCGCCACCTTTTATTAGGCTGCTCATGTATTGGAAGGTCCAACGTAACAAATTGTCCGGCTTTGAAATTAAACGATTCTAACTCATTTACCCGAATGAAATAGCGTTTAGTATTATAGGTCTCATCTACAATACGAATAACAGTTCCGGTGCGCCAGGGTTCTATTGCCATGCAGAGAAATTTTCAGTAAAATACAAATGATATTCTGAACCAAAAATTAAAATGTTGACAATAAAATCAAAAATTGACTGCTCATCAGAAAAATACTTTGAGGAACAGCACTATTTTTAACAAAAATCATTAACTAAAAGCGAAGCATTAAGCCAGCCGAAGGAACTATAACTGTTTTAGTGAAATCCTGACCATATTCAAAATTGCAATTGATTACAATGGCTACGGCAGAAACGTTGAAATTAAAGCCGACTGTAGTGGAATTATATTTTAATGAAGTTGCCTGTAAATTAACTGTGCCTGTAGAAACAATAGCTTGCTTTTTAAAAACTTGTTGTCCCACGCCAGTACTTATACGAAACACTTCAGCTATTAACAGTCCACCTTCTAACTGATAAAAATTGTTAGCTGAATTTTGATCAAGTGCAGTAGTAATATATCCCTGATCATTAAATATATTTTCAACTGTTTTTGCATTGTTTATACCGAAACTGCCAAAACCTGCCAGCATGGTTCTGTGATCATTTTTATCTCTTGCTATCGTTAGGCCTAACATGCCGTTAAGCTGCCAGTTTAGGCGATCACTTTCGTACTTGTCAAAATTGCGATCACCAGGTCCATAATAATAATTGGCCGCTGCCCCAATTGAAACGGCGATTCCACTTTTGCTATTATTATTATTTCTGTAATCATTCCGGTTATTGTTTTGTGCATTTACGGAAAAAACAGAAAAGAAAGCTGCTGCTAAAAAGATTATAATATTTTTCATAATAAAAAATTTAATATAGTTATAAAATTATTTTAAAGAAACTGACAAGCCGGCATTTATAACCGATAAGCCGAATCCCGCATCAACAAACAATTGCAATTGATTACTGAGAAAATATTCTGCACCAATCCTCGCCGTAACACCTATTCCCGTTGAACGTGAACCTGATTTTACCAGGATTACCTGTGAATTATTGTTGGTGAAACTTATAGTATTATTTGAAAGAATATTAGAGCTTGTAATACCCACGCCTGCTATGATGTATGGTTGTAACAAGGAAGAACTTTTAGAGAGATAATATCTGCCATAAACATACAATGCAAAAATATTTTCTTTTAATGTGATGTTGTTTTGGGTACTATCGTAACTACTGAATTGCTGAGTTGAAAATTTGTGTGAACCAAAACCAATTTGTACACCAAGATGCACGTTACTTTCATAATTAACCTCATATCCAAATAAAATAGCAGGGAATGAACCGGATGAAGAATAATTCTTTACATCTTTTACTTTCGAGAAACTTCTCAAAAATCCAAGCCCCACTAGTGCACTGCCATTTTTGAACAGATCTTTATCTTTATAGTTGATGTGTCGGTCTCGATATAAATTTTCTGCCGATAGCCCATTATCGGCGGGGATTAGATAATCTCTTACCTGGTTACGATAGCTGATTACATAAACTTCATTTCGGGGTATGGTATAAATAGGGCCATCAGGTATATCAGTACGTTGATATGAAATATAGTATGGCCCTACTTCTTTTACCAATCCATAAATAAGTTCCCCATTGAATTTTATGATCACGTCAAATCCGGCATTCTGTTGAATAGGCTGAGGTGGTGGAATAACTCTTTGTGTATCAATCTGGCCATATGTATTGCCATATGCAAATAACATAATCGAAAAGGTTACCATTATTAACAATGTGCCAATTTTCCTGAAGGGATGATTTTTTTTGATCGTATTCATTTTAATAATTGATATCTTTAAGTAGTCCATCTGTAATAATAATTTTTTGAGTTGAGTCGCGTGCATTGCAAAGAGTCATTTGAAAGGAACACGTTATCAATCTTTCATCCGATGATTGTTTTTGTATCTGCAAAATCTCATTGGCTATATTTCCATTGCAAAGATTATAGGCAGATAATGTATTGCTGTTTGTAAGATTAAATAATTGCACCTGTGATAATCCTCTTTGTGCGGTATAAAACGGGCTGTAAACACCCACTAATTGGTTTACATCAACAGCATCGAAAGTGATAATGAGTTGGTAAGTATTTCCAGTATTGTCCTTTCCTACTCCTTGTAGCGTAAATCGGTTAAATAATTGACTTGCTTGTGTTGTATCTCGTGGATATACGACAACTTTTGTAACTGGTGCAAATGAATAGCTGTCAGCTTTCCAACTGGAATTGCCATTAAAATTAAATGATATTATTGGTGTTCGTATAATTTGTACAGTAGTTTCCTCGCGTGAGCATCCAACAAAAAAAAACGAAATAAAAAATAATAAGTGTAAAAATTTTTTTTGCATGATTAATTTTAATAACAAACTTTTTTGTTAAAAAAACAAAAATTATACCACAGCCAATTACTGTAAAAAGAACGAAATCGCCATGTATAAAGATTTGGTTTTCAGAAATCAGTTTAAAATGTAGAATAAACACCCCAAGATGAATCTCAACAAGGACAAAGAATTCTACCCTTCCCTTAAGTTATACCGCTTCGTCGTAATTCGACTTTAAACTTTTTTGTATAAAAACTTAACAATATCCTATAGTAAGACGTTTTAATTAAATTTAGACTATTCATGGATCAGAAACTAAAATTCAAATCTTACCTTTGCAACTTTCAGAAAAGGATGATGAATGAATCTTGATGTGTTGATGGATAGTTATTCGAATGATTCCCGCATTTTTTCAATTGCGGACAGGATTCTATTGTCCCAACCACAGCATATTCACCTTTCAGGGCTTCATGGTAGCGCTTCCCAATTTATTTTCTCAACTGTTTTTAACCATTCTATTACTTCGCAACTTAACCATCTTATTATTTTAAGAGATGCTGAAGAAGCAGCTTATTTCCAAAATACAGTTGAAAATATCACCGGAGCGCTGGATATATTTTATTTCCCTTCTTCTTTTAAAACCAAAAAGAATTTTCATCAACTGAATGCCAGTCACGTAATGTTGCGGACAGAAGCATTAACTAAAATAAGCACCGGTGGCAATAAAAAAGTAGTGATCACTTATCCCGAAGGGCTTTATGAAAAGGTAGTATTGTCAAAATCTCTTTCAGAAAACATTATCCATTTTAAAAAAGGCGAAAATATAAAAGTGGATGAATTGCTGTCGCGCTTTGTGGATCACGGTTTCATCAGAACTGATTTTGTATATGAACCAGGACAGTTTGCTGTACGTGGAGGTATTTTGGATATTTATTCCTACGGAAATGAAAAACCTTATCGTATAGAACTATTTGGAAATGAGATTGATAGTATTCGTCTTTTTGATCCTGAAACACAATTGAGTGAACGCAAGCTTTCGGAAGTGAAAATTATTCCGAATGTGGAAACTCAATTCGTAACCGGAGAGAAAGTTTCGTTATTAAATTTTTTACCGGAAAATACCACTGTCTGGTGCGAAGATTGGGAATTTATTAAAGAAAAAATCAATCAGGAATTTAAGGATGTAGAAGAAGCTGTCAGGTATGAGCAATCGGCTGATGGTAACCCGGCGGCGACTAAAAGCAGACAGGAAGATGAAGACAAGCTGAATGAAAAAAGAAATGTTTCGGTAAATGATTTTGTAAGTGCTGCAATTTTGGAAGATCAAATCAAAACCCGGAATATCGTTGAATTTGGGAATAAGACATTTTTTGCAAAAGAAAATAAAATTCATTTTTCTATCACTCAACAACCTGCATTTAACCGGCAGTTTAAATTACTGATAGAAAATCTGAAAGATTATGAATCCAGGAAATTCAACCTTTATATTTTTGCCGAAAATCCTAAACAATTAGAAAGATTACATTCTATTTTTGTCGACCAGAACACACAGATTAATTTTGTTCCAATTCCTGTTTCTATTCATGAAGGGTTTATTGATAATGATCTGAAAATCGTTTGTTATACGGATCATGAGATTTTTCAACGATATCACAAATACAGGGTAAAACAATCTTTCAGCAAAAACAAAGCGCTTACTTTAAAAATGCTTCGGGAATTGCAACCGGGCGATTATGTAACTCATATTGATCATGGCGTAGGCGTTTACAGCGGATTAGAGAAGATTCAGACAAATGGAGTAATGCAGGAAGCGGTGCGAATTGTTTATCAGAACAAGGATCTTTTATATGTAAATATTTCTTCGCTTCATAAAATAAGTAAGTACAGCGGGAAGGAGGGCACTATTCCTAAAATGAACAAATTAGGAAGCGATGTCTGGAATAAGTTAAAAGATAAAACCAGGAAACAGGTAAAAGATATAGCCACTGATCTAATAAAATTATACGCAAAAAGAAAAAGCCAGAAAGGCTTTGCTCATTCACCGGATAATTATATGCAAACAGAATTGGAAGCATCCTTTATATATGAAGACACACCTGACCAAAGTAGAGCAGTAACAGATGTAAAGCACGATATGGAAAAAGAATCACCGATGGACCGCTTGGTCTGTGGCGATGTGGGCTTTGGCAAAACTGAGGTAGCGATCAGGGCTGCATTCAAAACATGTTTGGATGGTAAACAAGCGGCAGTATTGGTTCCTACAACTATTTTGGCTTACCAGCATTATAAAACATTCAGCGAAAGATTGAGCGATTTTCCGGTAACGGTAGATTATATTAATCGTTTCAAATCCTCAAAAGAAAAAAAAGAAACTTTTCAAAAACTACAGGAAGGAAAAGTAGATATTATCATCGGTACTCATTCATTATTAGGCAAAGATGTGGAGTTTAAAGACCTCGGTTTGATGGTAATAGATGAGGAACAAAAGTTTGGAGTATCGGCTAAGGAAAAATTGAAGCAACTCAGAACAACAGTAGATTCGCTCACACTAACTGCAACGCCTATCCCAAGAACTTTGCAATTCAGTCTTATGGGTGCACGCGATTTAAGCATCATAAATACGCCACCGCCTAACAGGCAGCCGATTCAAACAGAAGTGCATGTATTTGACCAGGATTTTATAAGAGAAGCCATTTATTATGAAGTGGAAAGAGGTGGGCAGGTTTTTCTTATTCAGAATCGTGTAAATGGCTTACTGGAAATGAAAAATCTGATACAAGGCCTCTGTCCTGATTTGAGTATTGCGTATGCACACGGCCAGTTGGAAGGAGGAAAATTGGAAGAAACTGTTATGGATTTTATTGACCATAAATATGATGTATTAATTTGTACCAACATTATTGAAAGCGGTGTGGATATTCCTAATGTGAACACTATTATTATTAATAATGCGCATCATTTCGGATTGAGCGATCTGCACCAGCTTCGGGGCAGGGTAGGCAGAAGCAATAAAAAAGCATTTTGTTATTTACTGGCCCCACCGATGAGTACTTTAACTGCCGACAGCAGAAAACGATTAACCACTTTGGAGCAATACAGCGACCTTGGTAGTGGGTTCCAGATTGCAATGCGTGACCTGGATATACGTGGCGCTGGTAATATGCTGGGTGGAGAACAGAGCGGTTTTATTGCAGAGATTGGTTTTGAAATGTATCAGAAAATTTTAGATGAAGCCATACGCGAATTGAAGCGAACCGAATTTAAGGAAGTATTTAAAGAAGAGATACGGAAGCAAGATGATTATGTTTCTGATTGCACCATTGATACCGATTTGGAAATCTTAATCCCTGATGAATATGTAGAGAGCATTACTGAAAGATTGAGTCTTTATTCAAGATTGGATCATTGCGAAACAGAAACAGAATTGGAAGATCTGCATAAAGAAATGATTGATCGTTTCGGACCTATTCCACCTCCGGTAGAGGATTTATTCACCACAGTTCGTTGCCGGAAAATTGCCGTTGAGTTGGGATTTGAAAAAATAATCCTGAAAAATGAGAGTCTTAAATGCTTCTTCGTTGGCAATCCTGAATCACCTTATTTCAGCAGTAATACTTTTGAAAGAATTTTAGACTTCATTCAAACAAAAACAAACAAAGCGAAATTGAAACAAGTAGGGAGGCATGGAATTCTAATAGTCCGTGATATTTCAACCATGAAAGATTTGTATGGTTTTATAAAACAAATGGGAAAAAATGTAGTTCAGGAAGAATTAACGGTGAAATGATTATAGCTATTCTAAATAAAATAGTTGCTATTCTCCTTCAGCACATTTTCTATCCGGCCTTTTAAAGTCTCAAAATCCGTGTATCCTTCAGCAACCTTGTAAAATTTTGTATCGCTCAGTTGAATAAACAGAGCAGGAAAACCGGTAACATTTAATTGTTTGCATAATGCAAACTCATAATGCGCCTGCTCTTTATATTCTTTATCATCCATCTTTTCATAAAATTCTATAGCAGGGATATTGTATTTATACAGTAGCAGGCGATATGCTTCATCATCAGTGAGATCACGGCCTTCAAAATGCAGAGCATATTGTAAATCAGCGGCAAAACTCACTTGCTGATCGGGATAGTAATCTTTGAAAACACACAATGCAATGGCAGGCTTTTCAGAGTTAGGATACCAGTCACTTGCATCAGGATTTTTGATGTGCCAGAGATAATCTTCACCAAATTTCGCATTAGTTAGCTCTTCCACTCTTTTATATTCTTCCTCAATATATTTTGCTGTAGCGCTTATGTGCACAGGTTCTTCCGGCAGAATCATTCCTCCTGACAGAACTTCAAATTCCATCCTGTTTTTGTATTCAGAATTAATCTTTTTCATTACTTCGCTGAACCCATAACACCAGCCGCAGTATGCATCGTAACAATATATCAGTGTTGTCATACCTTCTTTCTTAATCTTTGATTACATTTTTTTGCAGTATTTCCTTCATGTCAGAAAGAAGTAAGTCATCTTCTGGTTTAAGCATAAATTAAATCCTGTTTGATACGATCAGAATATTTTAGTTTAATTCCTGCTCTTGAAACAACCTGAACATTCTTTTCTTTAAATACATTTTTTAATTCATAAACCATACCAAAGGATTTTAATCCCATTGGACTTTCATAATCTACCATTATATCAATATCACTCAAATCTGTTTCTTCGCTTCTGCTGTATGAGTCAAATAAAGCCAGGACTATTAAGCCATACTTTTCTGTAAGAACAGGCTTTACCTTTTTAAGTTGTTGTAAAATTAATTGCTTATTCATAAAGTAAATTTAAGACTAAGAGAGGTTATATTCCTTAGTCAAAATTGTCTGCAGAAATGATATTCTCAAATGAGTTTGTAAGCATGTGGAATTCAAAATCTAGAAATGTTTGATCACGTTTCACTTCTCTAATTTAAGGAAAGTATTTTAAAATATTTTACAATCGTCAATGCGCTTCCAACCAATTCTCACCCACTCCTATTTCTGCCTCAACAGGCACCTCATTCGGAAGTTTCATTGCATTTTTCATACATTCAAGAATGATTGGCTTTATCGTTTCTATCTCAGGTTTATATGCGTCAAACACCAATTCATCATGAACCTGCAA
>JBDTEK010000320.1:0-8170 GCA_039922575.1 Ginsengibacter sp. | reverse complement strand
TACGAAGTTGAATACTTTAATACTTAAATCCTTTAAAGAGATTTTTGTCGGTTAAATAACAAATATGGAATCAATTACAACAGATTATTTATCAGATAAATTTGAAGAATTACAAACTTCAGATGCTGGAGGTGCACTACATTCTTTAAGAAAGGAAGGGTTTAACCTTTTTACTAAAACAGGGCTTCCCTCTTTCAAAAATGAAGAATGGAAATATACCTTTATCAGTAATTTATTTAGGAAACAATACCATCTTTCAGAAATAACCAAAGGAACTTCTCTCAGTAAATCTGAAATAGATTCTGTAAGATTACCAGGTTTTGAAAATGCCAACGAATTGTTTTTTGTGAACGGAAAATTTGAGCCTTCACTTTCAACCATTCGCTCTTCAGCAAATCAATTGACGATTGTGCCATTAGAAGAAGCAGCGAAAGGAGATTATAAAGAAATAGTAAGTGAGCATTTAAATAAAAGCAGTTTATTTATAAAGGATGGCATACACGCACTTAACACTTCTTTCATTTATGGCGGTGTTTTTATTTTAATTAATAAAAACCAGGTATTGGAAAATCCTTTGTATTTCTACCATCTGATGGATACAAAAGAAAATCATCAGTTAGTACAACCGCGCAGTTTAATTTATGTGGAAGAAAGCGCTAAAGCGCAGTTGGTGGAGACTTATAAAACCATTGGGGTCATGGATAGTTTTACTAATGAAGTAATGGAGGTAGTAGTAAATGAAAACGCGATTGTAGAATATTATAAATTACAGGATGATTCTTTAAATGCAAGTCAGGTAGGCACTACACACATAAGGCAAATTGGGAAAAGCTATGTTCACACTGTAACTATTTCTTTGAATGGAGGGGTAATCCGTAATAATATTGACATCATTATGGAAGCTGCAGGAAATGAAGCGCACATGTACGGATTGTATCTTGTGAAAGGCCGTACACACGTAGATAATCATACTTTGGTGGATAACACAAAACCCAATTGTTTCAGTAATGAATTTTATAAAGGAATAATTGATGAATATGCTACAGGTATTTTCAGTGGAAAAATATATGTAAGGCCCGATGCCCAAAAAACAAATGCCTATCAGTCTAACAAAAATATCCTGCTCTCAGAAAATGCGACGGTAAATACTAAACCGCAATTAGAAATTTTTGCTGACGATGTAAAGTGCTCACATGGATGCACTGTGGGCAAGTTGGATGAAGAAGCATTGTTCTATTTAAGAACGCGCGGCATTTCAAAAGAAAATGCCCAGTCCATGTTATTGCAGGCTTTTGCTTCAGATGTGGTAGCGCAAATAAGGCCGGAGCCTTTAAGGAAATATGCCGAAGAATTGATTATCGGCCGTCTGGCTGTTACTGTTGAGTAGAATTGTTAAGAAAGAATACCTTAATGAATAAAATGAAAGAGTTAATAGATATAATAAGAGGCTCAAGAAAGTTTTTAATAAAATTGATCGATGGAATTTCTTCTCAAGAGCTGAATGAAATTCCAACGGGTTTTCATAATAATATTATCTGGAATATTGCCCATGCCATAGCCACTCAACAAAGTTTGTGTTATTCGAGATCCGGAATTGAGCCAGTACTCGGGGAAGAATTTATTTTAAAATATAAATCAGGAACAAAACCGGAAGGTTTTGTAAATGACGCGGAATGTAAAAAAATTATAGATTTTTTGTTATCGGCGATTGACCAGTTTGAGAAAGATGTAGAGGCGGATATTTTTCATAGTTACGATGCTTTTGATTTAAAATCTTATCCCGGTGTAAAAGTTGCAAATGTAAATGACGCTATCAAATTTGCCACTTTTCATGAAGGTATTCACCTCGGATATATTATGGCTTTAAAAAGAATTATAAACAATAATAATTTTAGACAATCCTGATAATCAGTAATTGAAGGATTTATTACTAAAAATAAAATGGCAACATTAACAACAATATCTCCGTATTTTGATGTAATGAATATCAGGGAACTTTTTCCTGTCTTGAATCGGGAAGTGCACGGTAAACCTTTGGTCTATTTTGATAATGCGGCTACGGCTCAAAAACCGCAGGTAGTCATTGATTCGCTCACTAATTATTATTCTAATTTTAATGCGAATATCCATCGTGGCATCCATACTCTTGCAGAGGAAGCTACTGCTGCTTATGAAGCGACGCGTGTTGCTGTTCAAAAGTTTATTAATGCTCAATTTTCCGAAGAAATTATTTTTACAAGAGGTACTACCGAAAGTATCAACCTGGTAGCATATACCTGGGGAAGAAAAAATATTAATGCCGGAGATGAAATCATTATTTCAACAATGGAACACCATTCTAACATTGTTCCATGGCAAATTATTTGTGAAGAAAAGAAAGCAATTTTAAAAGTAATTCCTGTAAGCGATGATGGAGAAATCACGATAGCTGATTTTAAAAATCTTCTTTCTTCAAAAACAAAACTGGTAGCTATTGCTCACGTTTCAAATGCACTGGGAACAGTAAATCCTGTTGAAGAAATCATTTCTCTTGCCCACAATGCAGGCGCGTTGGTTTTAGTAGATGGCGCTCAATCTTCTGTTCATTTGGATATTGATGTACAGAAAATGGATTGTGATTTTTTTGCTTTCTCAGGGCACAAAGTTTATGGCCCTACTGGTGTAGGGGTGTTGTATGGAAAGAAAAAAGTTTTGGAAGAAATGCCTGTGTTTATGGGTGGCGGAGAAATGATAAAAGAAGTAACTTTTGAAAAAACCACCTACAACGAGCTTCCCTATAAATATGAAGCAGGTACACCCAATATTGCTGATACGATTGCATTAAAAACAGCGTTGGATTTTGTAAAAAAAACAGGGAGGGAAAGAGTAAGGGAACATGAAAATGAATTGTTGCGATATGCTACATCTCAATTAGAATTAATTCCCGGCTTGCAAATAATAGGTAGGGCGAAAAATAAAGTGAGCCTGATTTCTTTTGTAATAAAAAACATTCATCCGCAGGATATTGGAGTGCTTTTAGACAATCAGGGAATCGCTGTAAGAACCGGCCATCATTGCACGCAGCCTTTGATGAATCGTTTTGGAATTCCCGGTACAGTTCGTGCATCTTTTGCTATGTACAACACAAAAGAAGAAGTGGATCTATTTATTAAGGCCTTGCATAAAGCCATAAAAATGTTATTGTAGAAATGGAGAATGTGCAAACGATAGAAGAAACGCAGGAAGCGATTGTTGAAGATTTTTCCTTATTCGATGATTGGGAAGGAAAATACGAATACCTCATTGACCTTGGGAAAAAATTAGAGCCGCTCGATGATAAATTTAAGCAGAAAGAAAATATTATTAAAGGCTGTCAGAGTACGGTTTGGCTGGCATCAGAATTTAAAGATGAAAGAGTTTTTTTTAAAGCAGATAGTGATGCGATTATTGTAAAAGGGTTGGTGAGTATGCTGATAAAGGTTTTTTCCGGCCATGCACCGGAAGATATATTAAAGGCGAAATTGCATTTCATTAATGAGATAGGAATGATGTCTCATTTGGCTCAAACCCGCTCTAATGGCTTGCTGGCAATGATAAAACAAATTAAGAATTATGCATTGGCTTACCAATCAATAGGCCATGCAGAAAAAACGATATAATCATGGAAACGGACGTTTTAAAACAAAAAGTGATTGATTGTTTGCAAACAATTTACGATCCTGAAATACCAGTTAGCATCTGGGAGTTGGGATTGGTATATGAAGTGGAGATTTTGCCAATCAATAATGTGCAGATTGTGATGTCGCTTACAGCGCCCAGTTGTCCATCAGCACAGGATATTCCGGTGGAAGTAGATGAAAAATTAAGAATGATAGAAGGAGTAAATGATGTGCATGTTTCAGTAGTGTGGGATCCACCATGGGATAGAAGCATGATGAGTGAAACGGCGATGTTGGAATTGGGATTTATGTAGAAGGTCTGACGGTCTCCGTCTAACCTTCTAGAAGTGCCAGGTTCTGACCGTCTCCATCTGTCTTTGAAACGGTGACAGGTCCTGGGCGGTCTACGTATGAACGCCCGCAAGGTGCTACATTTGTCAGATATTAAAACAAAGTGTTTTAATCCTGATACCTCAAACCTGATTCCTGTTCATCAAAGTATTTCATCACATAAATAAAATTTCCTTATTCTCTTTAAAGATTCGGTAATTATGAAAATATCAGCACAGGAAGAATATGGTTTACGAATATTGTTGCGCATTGCAAAATGCCGGGATGATGAAAGTATGAGTATTCAGGCTCTTAGTACATTGGAAGGCTTGTCGCAGGCTTATGTGGCGAAGATCACGCGTATTCTTCGGCAGGCTGGTTATGTCAATAGCAATCCAGGAAATGTTGGTGGGTATATTTTATCCAAACCTGCCAATGAAATCAATATCAATCATGTTTTAAAATCGTTAGGTGGCTCACTATTCAACAAAGAATTTTGCAGTGATTATTCAGGCGGAATGAAGTTTTGTACTAATTCTGTTGATTGCTCTGTTCGCTCTTTATGGCAAATGATTCAATTCACTGTTGACCAGTTATTGGATAAAGTAACATTATACGATCTTACAAATTCAGAACAGCAATCTTCCCAATTATTACGGGCACTTTTAGAACCACAGCCTTAGGTTAAGCTTCTAAAGTTTTTTCTTTAATTCTTACAGCTACTCGTAGGACTTAGAAATTACTATTCACTTTTTTATTGCTAATTTTGACTCTTCATTAAATAATATTTATATGAGCATGGTAGATTTAATAATGCCTAAGTTGGGAGAAAGCATTGTGGAAGCAACAATTTTAAAGTGGCATAAAAAGGTGGGAGACAAAGTAGAAATGGATGAAACCGTACTTGATATAGCAACAGATAAAGTGGATAGCGAAGTTCCTTCTACAGCAGATGGCACTGTTTCTGAAATTTTTTATAAAGAAAATGACGTAGTTCCGATAGGGAAAGTAATTGCCAGAATCAATACAACTTCTGATGTTGCTGAAAGTGCTCCATTGGAAAATCCTACACCTGTTAAACATTATGAAGAGGCAAATGTGGTTGAAGAAGTGCCTTATCAACCGGAAGAAAAAAAAGCGATGAATACTACTAATTCTGGTATTCGCTTTTATTCGCCTTTGGTTCTGAATATTGCGGCCAGTGAAGGAATTTCTATGAGTGAGTTGGAAAAAATGGAAGGTACGGGACAGGATGGAAGAGTGAGCAAAAAGGACATTATGGCTTTTTTGGAGAATAGAAAAAATGCACCTCAACAAAAGCAGCCAGAAAAAGTACATGCAGAAACAATACACGATGTACCGGTAACTACTCCTAAACAAGAATTTCAATCCCCTACAGTTTACTCCGGCAATGTAGAGATAATAGAAATGGACCGCATGCGCAAAATGATTGCGAAACACATGATAGACAGTCAGAATACCAGTGCGCATGTTACCAGCTTTACAGAGTGCGATGTTACCAATCTTGTTTTGTGGCGTGAGAAAATAAAAAAAGATTTTGAAAAGCGTGAGGGCGAAAAAATAACTTTTACTCCGTTATTTATAGAAGCAGTGATCAGGGGAATTAAGAAATATCCGTTGATCAACAGCAGTGTGGATGCTGACAGGATTATCATAAAAAAAGACATCAATATTGGAATGGCTACAGCAATGCCAAATGGTAATTTAATTGTGCCCGTAATAAAAAATGCCGATCAATTGAATTTGACCGGACTCGCAAAACAAGTGAATGGATTGGCGAATGCAGCACGAAATAATAAATTAAAGCCAGACGATACTTCTGGAGGTACATTTACTCTCACTAATGTTGGTACATTCGGAAGCATCATGGGAACTCCTATCATCAATCAGCCCCAGGTGGCTATTATGGCCGTGGGAGCTATAAAAAAACGCCCTGTAGTTATTGAGACAGAACAAGGGGACAGCATTGCCATTCGGCACATGATGTATATTTCGTTAAGCTATGACCATCGTATAATAGATGGCGCATTAGGTTCTACTTTCTTAAATGCTGTTGCGAAAGAACTTGAAAATTTTGATCCGAAAAGGAGCTGGTAAGTTTGATGCGTTTGTCTTAGCAGTTACTGATTAAGGAGTAAAAGAACGATTTATAATTAAACTTGAAATTCACTAATGATGGCCAAACCAGGAAGGTTTTAATGTCGAAACCAATGGTTTTTGAAACCTTCCTGGTTTAAATATTTCCAGCTTTCCTGGCTTAACTATTTTCAACCTCTGTAACTGTTCGTTGATCGTTATTTATGGGATGTAGTTAAAATCAGAATGTTCATTAGTTCTCAATTTTCATTTTTTCTTCACTCCATTTCCTGCGCCCATTTATCTCTTTCATCAGGACTAAATTTCCAAGGCGCAAAGTTGTTTTCAATATTGCTGAATAAATTATTCCATTCTGCTGGTGCATTACTTTCTTCCATAATTAAAGAACGACGTAGTTCAGTGATAATAGATAATTGATTGATGCTGACAGGGCACTCTTTTACACAAGCATTGCAAGTGGTACACGCACGTAATTCTTCTGCAGTAATGTAGTCGTGCAGCAGTGTTTTTCCATCATCTTTAAATTCCCCGTTTTCTTTAATGTTTTTTCTTACATCTTCCATTCTGTCTCGCGTGTCCATCATTATTTTCCTGGGATCAAGTAATTTACCTGTACTATGTGCAGGGCATGCAGCCGTACATCTTCCACATTCGGTGCAGGTATAGGCGTCCATCAGGCTTTTCCAGCTTAAATCGAAAATATCCTTTGCGCCAAATTTTTGAGATTGTTCTTCCGGGTTGACAGGCGCCAGTTCTGGATGAAAAACATATTGAACTTCCTTCTGAACATTTTCCATATTTTTCATTTGTCCCAGCGTCTCCAATGGTTTATAATAAGCATTGGGAAATGCAAGCAGAATGTGAAAATGTTTACTGTATGGGAGGTAATTTAAAAAAATGTAAATTCCTGTGATGTGCAGCCACCAGGCTGTACGCTCAATTCCTATTAAGGTGGATTCAGATAAATTTTGCATTGAAGAAGCAAATATCCCTGATAAAATAAAGCTGCCATGATCCAAATAATGTGGACTACCCTGTAATTGTAAAGCTCTGTCGGCTGTATTCATTGTCAGAAATAATCCCATTAAAATGATCTCAATTATTAAAATTAAATTAGCGTCGGTCTTCGGCCATCCTTCCATATTAGGCTCTCTGAAGCGTTTTAGTTTCAGTATATTTCTTCTGGATAGAAAAACAACGCAGGCGGTCAACACGCAGATTGCTAATATCTCAAAAAAATCAATTACGAAAGTGTAAAAGCCGCCCAAGGGAGCGGCAAACATCCTGTGAGTACCAAAAACGCCATCCAGAAAAATTTCCAGGACTTCTATATTAATTATGATGAATCCGGCATAAATCGCGAAATGAAGCACGCCAACAAGTGGATAACGGAACATCTTCTTTTGCCCAAATGCCAATAAAAGTAAATTTTTCCATCGCTGTTTTTTATTATCGGTTATCTTTTCATCACGACCGAGCCTGATATTATCAATAATCTCCTTTGCTTTTTTGGCAAAAAGAAAAATAGCGACTCCGCTAAGAATAATGAATAAAATTTGTTGAATGATTCCCATAAATAAAGATATAATGCTAAGATAATGTTTTGCAGGTAAAAGTTGAATTAGATTTTTATTGCTTAATTGTTGAGTTGTTTAATGGTTTACTCGTTGAATTATTTTCCATATAAAATTATCAGATTCCCTTCTTTCTTATGGAGCCAATTGGGTGCATTTCAAAGTGTCGCACAGGTTGCCAACCTTAAAGACTTCGATCCTACATTTACAAACATTTTTCCAGAGTTGACAACCTTTAATACGGAATGATATTTTGAATTGCACCCAATCCAATTTTGTCATTTATAAGATTGCCAACTTTTCTTATTTTTACATTCTTCATTACTCACGATACATCAAGCTCTGAATATCTAAAATTGATAATCCTCATTATGGCTCATTTTATTCTTTCCAAAGAAATCGCTTACAGAAAAATACAAAGGATGGCTTATGAAGTTTTGGAACGAAACATCAATGAGCATGAAATCATTATTGCAGGGATTAAAGAGAGCGGATTAATCATCGCCCATA
>JBDTEK010000319.1:0-8841 GCA_039922575.1 Ginsengibacter sp. | reverse complement strand
CAGTCGCAGGATTCGACAACATTTTTAAACCAAGAATGAATGTTACGGATGCAATCAGATAACAAATTGATAAGATTCCTGACATTTAATTATTTAATAGAGTTAAATTGTTGAATTGTTTTATTGTTTCAGTTTCTTTTCAATTATTTTTTCTTTTTAAACATTTCCAGCATTCTATCTGTAACAACGAAGCCACCCACCACATTTAAAGTCCCCAGCACTACTGCTAAAAAACCCAGAATTAATGCAACGTAATTTTCACTATCTGCTTTACCCATAACTATGATAGCGCCTATAATTACCACTCCGTGAATGGCGTTGGCGCCGCTCATCAGTGGCGTATGTAGTACGCTTGGAACCCGTCCAATGATTTCAATTCCTAAGAATATCATTAGAATTACAATATAGAGTAGTTCTATATTTTCACGCAAAAAATTGATTATCGCCTCCATAATTTTTTTTTATCAATTAATAAATTAGCTAATTGGCTAATTAATGAACCACACATGCCCCTTTCACAACGTCATCTTCTAAGTTTAAATTTAATTTTCCTTCTTTATCAATTATCAACTGCAAAAAATTCAGGATATTCTTTCCATACATTTTACTCGCGTCAGATGGCATAGTAGCAGGAAGATTTGAATTTCCAATAATACTCACGCCATTATAATTTAAGGTTTCATTATTTTTTGTTATGCTGGTATTGCCGCCTGTTGAAGCCGCAAGGTCAATGATCACTGATCCATTCTTCATTTTAGCAATCATTTCTTCTGTAATTAAAATTGGTGCTTTTTTGCCAAAAATTTGTGCTGTTGTAATTATAATATCAGATTTTGCTACACTTGCCGCAATTTTTTCCTTTTGAATTTGTAAAAAATCTGAAGTTTGCTCTACCGCATAACCTCCTGCTTTGCTTGCGTCAGCAGCTCCTTCTACTTCAATAAATTTAGCGCCTAAGCTCATTACTTCTTCTTTTACCTCCGGCCGTGTGTCAAATACTTCCACGACTGCACCAAGCCTTCTTGCTGTTGCAATTGCCTGCAATCCGGCCACTCCCGCGCCTAAAATTAATACTTTGGCCGGAGGAATGCTTCCCGCGGCAGTAATGAACATAGGAAAGTATTTTGGAAATAAGTTTGCGGCGAGAAGTACCGCTTTATAGCCGGCAATATTGGCCTGGCTGCTTAATACATCCATACTTTGCGCGCGGGTGGTGCGTGGAATCATATCAATACTTAAAACAGTAACTTTTTTCTCAGCCAGTAATTTTATCAATTCCGTATTGTAAAGGGGCTGATAAAATCCCAAAATTATTTTTGATTGAAGGGCATCATATTCTGTTTGAGCTGGCAGATGGATAGATAAAATAATATCCGGTTTGGTGATCGCTTCTTCGCGTGTACCAATTGTTGCGCCGGCTTCTATATATTTTTCATCGGAGGCAAAAGCTTTTTCACCGGCGTCTTTTTCTACTAATATTTCAACATTTAATTTTTTTAAAAACGGGATATGTTCCGGTAAAATGGAGACCCTTGTTTCTGGTTGAGGTTCTTTTAAAACGCCGATTATCATAGTTATTAATTGCTTCTAAGGTATTAAAAATTTAAAACCTTATGGTAAAATGTTGTTTCACTTTAAAATCATGGCTAAAAAAAACAAGGCCAATAAAAAAAAGGTCGATGGATAAAGTTACGGAATCGTGCTGCTTTATTACTTCCCAGGCTTCTTCCATTTCTTTGCTCCAGTGAATATCGTCTAAAATAAAAATGGATTGAGTATTTGATTTCTTTAAAAAAGTTTTGAAATATTCTATAGTTGGTTGTTTCCTGTGATTACCATCAACAAAAAGTAAATCTACACTTTCTATTTTTGCAACAAGAGGCGGAATAGTTTTTTCAAAATTTCCCTGAATTAATTGTATGTTTTTTAAGTGGCTCTTATCAAAGTTTTCAATAGCTATTGCCGCAATGTTTTTTGAACCTTCCAAAGTATAAACGGTTGAGTTGGCACCTGATAAAGCTAAATAGGATGTGGTAATTCCCAGGGAAGTGCCCAGTTCAATTAGTGTTTTTGATTGATAATATTTTGATATTCTAAAAAGTAATTGAGCATATTTTTTCTTTTTTAATGATGAACGTGCAATATCTCTAATTTTTCTTCTTTTGAACGGTATTAAAGCTGATCCCGCACCAAAATCTTCCACTTCAATTTCACTGTTATTTTGTAGAAGTTGTTTTCTTACATATTCAATTTTATTATAACTATCGTATTTTGTACTATCGTTTAATACATGAATAATAAAGTCGAACACAAAAGGAGAATGGGTGCCATGGCCTTTTCCATTATGTGAAGTAAAATAATAATTAAGGTATTTTTTTGCTAACTGAAAACCTGAATACATCCTGAATTTTTACAAATTTTAGATTTTTTCCCAAACTTCAAATGTGTATGGGAAATTATTTTTTTCGTCAGCGGGAAATGACTGGGATTTTAATAAAGACCATTTTGCTCTATCCAATTCCGGATATGAAGTGTCGCCTTCAACTTTCGTGTGTACTCTTGTTAAATAAACTCTGTTCACTTTATCGAATGTTTGTTTAAAAATTTCGCCGCCGCCAATAATAAAGATTTCCCTGGCATCACTTTCTTTCGCTTTTTCAATCGCTTCATTTATTTCACTTACAACAAATACATTTTGAGGGCGCCAATCTGTTCTTTTTGTCAATACAATATTGATTCTCCCTGGCAAATCTTTTTTCATTGATTCAAAAGTATTTCTTCCCATAATTACCGGCATTGACCATGTTTTATTTTTGAAGTATTTGAAATCGCCGGATAATTTCCAGGGAAGCCCTTTTTTTATTCCGATAACATTATTTTCTGAGGCCGCGACGATGTGGGAGAGCATGGTGTTTATTGGTTTATTGGTTAATTAGTTTATTGGTTTATTGGTTACCTCTTCTATTTTGACGATTGGATTTTGTTTTTGAGAGTTTTTTACAAATTTTATAAAAGCATTTAACATTAAAAGTAGCTTTTTACATGCTTCAATCAGAGGCTCACAAATTTCCTGAACTATAATTTTTCTTCTTAAACATTTACTTAACCAGGACTTTGTTTCAAGAATAGAACCACGTGAATAAAAATAAAACTGTTTACTTTCTTTATAAAAATAACGTCCATAGCCTTCTGCAATATTTGCCGAAATTGAATCAACAGCTCTTACTAATTGTTTTCCTATCGTATCCTTTTTAAAATAATCCCATTTAACTACTATCTCCCAAATATCATCGGAGAATTTTTCTGCAAGATTGTAAACCTCTAATTTTTCTAAAGTATATTCCATAATCAGTTCATTGAAGATTTAAAAGTTTATTGGTTAATTGGTTACCTATTTTATTTTGGTGATTGGTTATTGATTTTGAGAGTTTCTTACAAATTTTAGAAAAGCATTCCCCAATAATAATGAATAAATAAACTGCCTGAAATATCTAATAATTATCATTCAGAATTAGCTAACTGCTACATAACCAATTAGCCAATAAACTACTTAACCAATAAACCAATTAACCAACTAACCAATCATACTGCTACAGGCGCTTTAATCCCTGGATGGCTTTGGTAATTCTTCAGTTCAAAGTCTTCAAACTTAAAATCAAAAATATCTTTTACGTTCGCATTAATTTTCATTTGAGGAAGAGGAAAAGGTATACGGCTAAGTTGTAATTCTGCTTGTTCAAAATGGTTTTTGTATAAATGTACATCGCCAAAAGTATGTACAAATTCTCCTGCTTCCATGTCACAAACTTGTGCAATCATTAAAGTTAATAAGGCATAAGATGCGATATTAAAAGGAACCCCCAAAAAAACGTCGGCGCTGCGCTGGTACAATTGACAGGAGAGCCTTCTGTGCCCATTTCCAACTGTTGACGGGGAGGTATAAAATTGAAACAAACAATGACACGGCATCAATTTCATTTCAGAAAGGTCAGCAACAGTCCAGGCGCTGATAATTAACCTGCGGCTGTCCGGGTTGGTTTTTATCTGGTGAATTAATTCTGAAACCTGGTCTATTATTTTACCATCAGCACCTTCCCAACCGCGCCACTGTTTTCCGTAAACGGGACCCAGATCGCCATTTTCATCAGCCCATTCATCCCAAATTTTTACACCGTGCTTTTGCAAATATTCTATATTGGTATCCCCCTTTAAAAACCACAACAATTCATAAATAATACTTTTTAAATGCAATTTTTTTGTAGTTACAAGGGGAAAACCATCATTTAAATTAAAGCGCATTTGATAGCCGAATAAACTGCGTGTGCCAGTTCCTGTCCGGTCGTTTTTATCAACGCCCGTCTCAATTATTTTTTCTAAAAGTTGAAGATATTGCTCCATGCGTGCAAGTTATAAATTGATAAGGTATTTTGTTTTTTTATTATTGATTGTTGGTAAAATCCTAATATTATTTTATTGTTGTTTAGTACATTTTTTCTATTCCAGAGGATGCATTTCAAAATATCGCAATGATTGCCAATCTTAAAAACTTCGTTGTAACTACCAACCTCGGACATACTTTCTTATATTTGCGCAACTTAAAAAAATTTCATGTCAGTATTAGTTAATAAAAATTCCAAAATATTGGTACAAGGATTTACCGGCACAGAAGGTACTTTTCATGCAACCCAAATGATAGAATATGGAACCAATATAGTTGGCGGCGTTACGCCAAATAAGGGAGGAACCATGCATTTGGACAAGCCTGTTTTCAATACGGTTGAAGATGCTATAAAGAAAACCGGTGCGGATGTGAGTATCATTTTTGTGCCGCCTGCATTTGCCGCCGACGCAATAATGGAAGCTGCCGATGCCGGCATTAAATTGATTGTTTGTATTACAGAAGGCATACCTGTGCAGGATATGGTGAAAGTAAAAAATTATTTATCAGGGACAAATTCAAGATTAATTGGGCCTAATTGCCCGGGAATAATTACCGCTGTCGAATGTAAAGTAGGCATTATGCCGGGTTTTATTTTTAAGAAGGGCAAGATTGGAATTGTTTCAAAATCAGGAACATTAACTTATGAAGCTGCTGACCAGGTGGCAAAGGCAGGTCTCGGTATTTCAACAGCGATAGGTATTGGCGGCGATCCTATAATAGGAACTACAACTAAAGAAGCAGTAGAGTTTTTTATGAATGATAAGGAAACAGACGGCATAGTAATGATAGGAGAGATAGGCGGAAATATGGAAGCAGAAGCGGCTTATTGGTTAAAAGAAAACAGCACAAAACCAGTGGTTGGTTTCATTGCAGGCCAAACCGCTCCGGCAGGCCGCCGAATGGGCCATGCAGGAGCTATTGTTGGCGGTGCGTCTGATACTGCTGCTGCCAAAATGAAAACTTTGGGTGAATGTGGTGTTCATGTGGTAGCCAGCCCCGCTGATATTGGAAAAACTATGGCTGAAGTAATGCACAATGCAAAAAGCTAACAGCTCAAAACTGAAGGCTCAAGGCTTCTTCAATTCTCAGTTCTAAATAAATTAATCGCCTTTTCCCAATAAGATGCCTTTTTAGATAAACGCATCATTTTATTAAAATTATCTTTTCCCTCATCATAAAATGGCAGGAGAATTTCCGGTTTATTTGTTTCTTTAAAAGCACATTCTACCGAAATATTACTAATATATCCTTTGTCGGCATTGGTTTGTGTGATCAAATTACATGATGATAACTCATTAAGATTAATGAGTTCTATTTGCTGCGGGATATTACTTCTATCTACAAATATCAGTTTCATATTTTCGCGGTCTATGCCGATCATATTTTTATTAAGCGTTTGCTTTTTATCTATTGAGAGTTTATTTTCTAAAGCAAAATTGTCAAACTCATTTTCCAGCCTCTCTTTTTCTTTTCTTTTTCTATAATTTGAAAGGAAAATTATTAAGGATGCCAGCAAAATAATGCCGACAATTATAAATAAAATTAGATACGCTGTAATATTCATCATCAATTATTTAATAGGTTATTGATCAGTGGAAGTATTATCTACTTCCATTATTTTGAAAGTTTTGGTGCCGGCCGGTACTTGCCAACTTACCTTTTGGCCTTTTCTAAAACCGATTAAAGCGGTTCCGATAGGTGCAAGTACAGAAACTCTTTTTTGTTTAATATCGGCATTCTGTGGCATTACGATAGTAATATTCATATCACGGTTATTGTCAATGTCCCTAATTACTACTTTAGAATCTATCCGAACGATATCTTCAGGAAATTCTTCATCACTCACTAGCCTGGCTTTGCTCAATTCCTGGCTTAATTTTCTAAAATTTTCTTTTTCATTCACTTGCATTCCATGTAAATTTTTTACATATTCATTTAATACTTCAAAATCTTTTTTTAAGAGTATTACCTGGTTGTCTGTTGTTGTTGTCATTGCTATTTGTTTTAGTTGTAAAGTTTATTTGTTAAGTTTATTTGTTAAAAGCGTTTGTTTTTAATAAAAAAATAAAATCGTATATGTTTTAGGAAATCTTAAACATTTTTTGCCAGAAGCTTTATTGGTTTCCTGTTCTTTTTCTTAGAATAAAAACAATAAATTTTCAGTGTGTTAAATGCTACTGAATAAACCGGCTTTAATAAAAATGTAAAGTAATCCCCCGTAACCTATGAAATCAGGACGGGGATAACGTTTTGAAGACTTTATATCTTGAAAAGAAAAGATGATTATATAAAAAATCATATTTTGATTCAGGGCAATACGATACATGAACAGGAATGAAGCTCCCGCTAAAAGTAAATTCTTTTATGATATGTATCAATTTCATTAAACTTAAAAATAGTACATTTTATTAACCTGGCAAAACAAAATTGAATTAATTTTTATTCCTGATATCTTGAATAAATTTTTCAATTCCCCGTCTTATTGTGATGGAGGTACTTCGATGGTTGTTTACTAATACAGAAAATATAAGGAGCTTATCTTTTTTAGTATATAAAAATCCACTTAAAGCGACAACTCCATTTAGAGTTCCTGTTTTTACAAAAATGTAACCGCTATCTTCCCTGTAATAATTACTTATAGTACCCGTGCCGCCTGTTGGTAATATATTTTTCATTCTTTCCATTCCAAAGTCATTTTTCATTTTATTAAGTATGATAACAAAATCTTCCGGAGAAAATAAATTATACCGGCTCAAACCGGAGCCATCTACCCACTTAGGAAATTGAGGTAGCAGTTTAAAATCTGTCTTTAATAAAGTATCCACAATTTTTTCATCACTCATTTCATTTAGCAATTGATTGCTAACCATTAATAAACTTTGTTCTGCAAAAAAATTGTCACTGCTGTGCATCATCAACTTTAGAAGGGAATCGGTGGGTTGTGAGTGAACTTTATTATCATAAATATTTTTAGTTTCAATAAATTGAATATTTTGATGAAGCGTATCGGTTAATAAATTTTGAATGGAAATATCGTCGGGACGAAAAGGAATATATTTTACTTTTTCGCTTCCATTAATAAAGGTAAAATCATTTTTATCCCACGATTTTATTACTTCAAATCCGGTTGTTAATGGTTCAGCTATAAAGGAGTGTTTTAAGAAATAAGAAGGATTGAAGGTGATCGAATGATTGTTCTTCCAAATAGCTTTTGCTATATTCCCATAAATTGGAAATGCGCTTCGCTGTGCCATATAATCATCGGTATAATCATTCCACGCCCATCCATTTCCCAGAAATGCGGTGAAGGAAGGTTTTTCAATTTGTATAAAATGAAACTTTTTGAGAAAATTATAAACCGGATGATCTTTAAAATCTATTTGCAAAAATGTAGGATCTGCTGCACTTTGAATGGCCACCGTTGAATCGTTTAGGATATTGTATCTTATGCCAATTAAGCTGTCACCAAGATATTTCATTGCTGCGTAGCAAGTGGCCAATTTAGTATTGCTTGCAGGCACAAAATATTTATCAGCCTGAAAATTATAAAAGAATTTTCCTGTAGCTGGCTCATAAACGCTTATACCTGTGTGTGCCGTCGCAAATGCATTATTTTTCAGGATATTTTCTTTTGCTGAGCGATTTATTTTGTTAGATACGGAACAGGATACCGCAAATAAACCGATAAGCAGCATGCCTGAAAAGAAATTCTTTTTCATAACATCCAAAGTACAAAAGAATCGCCATCTCATGTTGTATCAGGAAGAATATTTTAGTTCAATACTGTTGAAGGTTTCCTACTAAAAAAAAGTTCATTCGGCACTTCGAAATACTTTTCCTATGGTTGTCAACGTTTGTTCCGGGTTTTATTATTTATTATTGATAATCTATCTCCGAAATATTTATTAAGCTGGATGAAGAAAAATGTAGTTTGAAAAATCCATAATTTAGCAGGTAAAAAAAATCTTTTAATTAAAAAAAATCATGTTGATATTTATTGAATGATTTTAGTAAACTTTTTTAAAAATGTCAAATACCCTGATTGAATATGATTTTGGATTTCTGTTTGGATGAACAATTTATGCCTGAAATAATTTTTAAACTCTGATTAAATACTATTTATGTACAACACATTGCTTACAAATATTGAAAATGGAATATTTACTATTACCATCAATCGTCCTGATAAATTGAATGCACTGAATAAAGTCGTTTTAGATGAACTGGATACTGTGATGGATACAGTTTATAAAGATGAAAATATTAAAGGAGTTATCATTACGGGTGAAGGGCCAAAAGCATTTGTTGCCGGCGCAGATATTTCTGAATTTCTGGCAATTCCCCCACACAAGGGATCTTCCTTTGCAGAAAACGGGCAACGGATTTTTTTTAAAATTGAA